>QIMC01000181.1 GCA_003232185.1 Flammeovirgaceae bacterium
TGCCCACGTTGCGGGATCGCTACACCCCGATTGGCATTTAAGAGGAACCTTGATCGGTCAGGGAAAATCACCTTATTAATCACCGCATTAACCCGAAAAATTCATATTAATGCATAAAAAAAGGGTGCAAAGTGTTAAATTACAAGTAGTTAACAAAGAATTTAACACATAATTTCACACCCAAAAATGAGTAATAAAAATACCATTTTTCACCGAGGAAACACAGCAGTTTGTGTAGATTTTTCAGCCGGTCAGATCAGCTCTGATGGAGCTGTTATATTATTAGAGAAGCTGGAGAAGAAGCACAAATTGATTCATTATTTCAGCAAGTTAATTCCAGATAATCGGGAGCCTTCATTGATCAGGCACAGTGTAGAGAAATTACTCAAGCAAAGGGTATTTCTGTTAATGCAAGGATATGAAGATACAAACGATGTTGATCATTTGAAGAATGATCCTCTTCTAAAGGATATATTACTCGGGGATTTAGCTTCCCAACCGACCGTTTCCAGATTTGAAAACAGTTTGGACAAATCATCCATTTTTGAGCTGTGTTACGGATGGCTGGATAAATATGTATCAACTCTAAAAGGGCGCAAGCATATTACTATTGATGTAGATGCCACCGATGACCCTACCCATGGGAGTCAACAGTTATCGATGTACAACGGCTATTATGGTCAATTCATGTATAATGAATGGTTGTTTCATGATGGAGACACAGGACAAATAATAGTGCCTGTACTTCGCCCTGGCAATAGCCATTCCAACAAATGGTATGTAAGCATATTGCAACGTGTGGTGGCCCGGATAAAAGAGTGCTATCCGCGAATAAAGATTACCATTAGGGCAGACAGTGGTTTTAGTTGTGCCCCCTTTTACGAATTGGCCGATCAGTATGGGCTGAAATACACCATAGGATTAGCGAGCAATAATATATTAAAAAACAGGGTCTCCAGGGCCAAGTCAGCCGTAGAGCAACTTTATTTAAAGGAAGGAATAAAGCACCAACATTTCATCGGCTATACCTATCAGGCCAAAAGTTGGCCTAAACCACAACAATGCTATTCAAAAATCGAAAGTACAGGAATAGGCATGAACATTAGACATTTTGTAAGCAACCTGGAAGGTCAACAAGCTCGGGGGATTTATTTTGATTATTACGTTAAACGTGGCGAATCGAGTGAAAATAGAATCAAGGAATTGAAAAATATGTGCTTTTCAGATCGATTGTCCAATCACGGTTTTTGGAGCAATTTCTTTCGGTTACTAATAAGCAGCATCGCTTATGAAATGTTTGTTTTATTAAAAAACAGCATTAGAAAAACCAATTTTGAAAAGGCGAAAAAATGGCAAATTGATACGATTAGAACCTGTTTACTGAAAATAGGAGCTACCATTAAGGTCACCAAAAGAAGAACCTATTACCAGCTCTCAAAAGCCTTTGTCCACCAGTCTCTGTTTCGGGCACTTATCACGCAATAAAGGTGATTGACTCAATTAGACGATCACCAGGGGATACCTACGTTCCATCCATAAAAACAACCAAATTTATGTGTGGTATATCCTTTTAGGGCACTGAAATGTTTGAAAACTTAGCAATCATTAGCAAAAACAACCACCACCTTGACCAATAATATAGGAATCAAGAAAATTTTGCTTATTCGTACCCTGGAATTTATTAGTATGAATAATGCGGGTTAATCACCTTATTAAATTATGGCCCGTAGAAGTTTAGCACAGCGCAATATCCGAAGTCTTACCAAAACATCCGGAGGCAAGAGTTATTCAGTCATTATACCGGTAGAGTTCATCAAAAAGTTAGGCTGGCGTTCCAAACAGAAACTAGTAGTGTCCCTTACCATTAATATTATCACAAAGATCACCTGGGCAATATCCGAATGACCTTTACCGCTCCTAAAGCAGCAGTGGAATACCTGGCCACCATGGAGACCAGCAATGCCACCAGCGAAACTTACCGGCACTGGAAGTCCGGGGTGCTGGCGGGTGTTGGTAAAGAGTACAGCTTTATAAAGAAAATCAAAGGTCAGGTAACGGTGCTATATGACTTTTTGCATGAGGATGGGGTGAGTCCTTATAAAAGGCCAATAGTTATTAGGATTGGATTTGTGCTTGATAATCGGTCGTAGCAGCATGCTACGAACAGTGCAAGTGTTAGGGTGTTAGGGGGCGAAGGACGATCGGAACTCCGAACTCCGATTAACGAACTCCGAACAATGATGAACATGCACCAAGTCTCAACCTTCCCCATCACTCAGTCATTCTATCATTCACTCATTAAAAAGGGGCCTTTGAGAAATTGCGTTAAGAAAACCGCAGCGGAGCGCGTCAGGAGACAATTGATGGTTTTGAGTAAACTGTCCCGGCCACGGCCGGGATTAGCTCGGAGCGGAGGTTATTAACAAAATTTCTCAACAGCCCTAGCATTTTCTTCCCGCCTGCCTTAGTACAGAAGTACAACGGCCAGGTGGTTCGTTTCTTTTGGGCGATGCAAAAGAAATGAACAACTAAACCTACAGACTGAGTATAATGAATTCCACCCGCCGGTTAAGTCGACGATTCAACTCGCGGTCATTTCTGGCGATCGGCTGAGTATCACCATATCCCTTGGTATGCAGACGATATGGCGCTATTCCACTTTTAACCAGGTACTGTTTGACCATAGCCACCCGGCGCAATGAAAGATCAAAGTTAAGCGTTGATTGTCCTAAATTGTCGGTATGTCCACCTAGTTCGATTTCTAAAGTTGAGTAGTCCTCCAATATGGCTACCAGTCTATCCAGGTCATCATAGGACTGCAGTTTCAATTCTGCCTGACTACGTACGAAGAAAATATTGCTAAGCGGTATTTTCTGTCCTTTTTCCAGTGGAACCAGATATAGGTTCTCTTCCACTTCCCCATACCTGCTGGCTTCAGTTAAGTCGATGCGTTTGGCCATCGAAAGGTATCCGTCAACCTGCGCCATATATTCATAGGTATTTCCTTTAGGAAGTACAATCTTATAATTGCCGTTTTTAGGGTCAGATCTAGCGATTCCAGCTTCTGAATGTACTTTTCCTGAATTGAAGTGAACCGAAGCAGACAGCGGCTCATTGGTATTGGCGTTTAGTACTTTTCCTTTAATAAGCACCACCGGGTCAGGCCTTATTTCTTCTGGAAGATGAATTCGATATATGTCTTTTGAATCATTCTCTTCATTCTTAGACACGAAGTAGGCATAGTCCCCTTTTGCTGAAATCGAGTAGTATGCATCCCAGGTTTTGGTATTGACTGCAGGCCCCAGGTTAATCGGTGTTGACCAGCTGCTCCAGGTTTCATCTAGTCGTTTACTGAAAAATATATCACTGCCTCCATATCCCTGGTGACCTTCTGAAGCAAAGTATAGGGTTTTACCGTCGGCTGCTAGAAAAGGGGCAAAATCGGCTCCATCGGTGTTGATGGATTGACCTAGGTTCACCGGTTCTGTCCAGCTATTGCCTTTCATCAAACTCACATAAAGGTCCTGATCACCCCAACCGTTTCGACGCTGTACTGAAAGAAACAATACTTTTCCGTTCGAAGACATAAAGTAATCTACATATGGACTGAAATTATAGAAATTTTCAATTTCTAGTTTCTTTGGATAGGACCAACCACTTTTCTTCTTGTGCGCTATTGATACCCCTGGTTTTACGTATCCTCCGCTTACATATTCATTGATCAATAGCAAACTATTACCATCGGGAGATACCGAGCTGATGCCATTTGGATGCTGATCGTTAAGGGGCCATCCGATGTTTTTGGCGGCTGTCCATTTACCGTCTTCCAATTGACTGTAGTAGATGTCTTGCTCGTCTTGTTTTCCCCTGATGTTTCCCGGATGGTTTTGGCGGCAGTAGTATAAGGTTTTGCCGTCTCCGGAAATTACCGGTTTGGTTTCGGTATAATCTGAATTTACCTGGATCCCTAAATTTTCTTTAGGCTTGTTGAACCGTAAATCGGAAGAGACACCAGACTGCCCCTGTATTTCAGGAAACAGACCAAAAATTATAAATAGGGTAAACCAATTAGTTTTCATCCACCAAAACTAAACGTTTGTATTCCCCAAAGTTAGGCACTATTTTCGTTTCAGAACCCTAAGAACGGCCTCAAATATGTCACCGGTACTTAATCCATACTTTTCCATAAGCTCTGCAGGTTTGCCACTTTCTCCGAAGCGATCATCTACGCCAACCATTTCAATTGGGGCAGGCTGATTGCGGCCTAGCAATTGAGCAATACTATCTCCAAGGCCGCCATTCAATTGATGTTCCTCCGCAGTTACCACACATTTGGTCTTGCTTACCGACTTCAATACACTTGTTTCGTCCAATGGCTTAATGGTGTGGATGTTGATTACTTCTGCACTGATGCCCCGGTCTGCCAGCATTGCTTCTGCCTCAATGGCATGCCATAATAAATGCCCGGTGGCAAAAATACTTACATCATGCCCTTCAGTAAAATTTATGGCTTTGCCCACTTCAAATACTTGATTTTCAGGAGTAAATATTGGCACTTTGGGTCTTCCAAACCTAAGGTAAACCGGTCCTTCGTAGTTGGCAATAGCAATTGTAGCCGCTTTCGTTTGATTGTAATCACAAGGATTTATTACCGTCATGTTGGGCAACATCCTCATCATGCCAAGATCTTCAAGAATTTGATGAGTAGCACCGTCTTCTCCAAGGGTCACTCCGGCATGTGATGCGCAAATCTTTACATTTTTCTCAGAATACGCTATGGATTGCCTGATTTGGTCATATACCCTTCCGGTAGAGAAGTTAGCAAAAGTACCGGTGAATGGGATCAGGCCACCAATGCTCATTCCTGCTGCCAATCCCATCATATTTGCTTCAGCTATACCCACCTGAAAGAACCGTTCAGGAAATTCCTTTTTGAAGTCGCCCATTTTTAAAGAACCGGTGAGGTCTGCACAGAGTGCCACCACATTTGGGTTTTTATGACCCAGTTCCAGCAATCCGGCCCCAAATCCGGAACGTGTATCCTGTTTCTCAGTGAAAGTGTATTTCGTCATTGTCCAAATAAATTTATGATTTTAGTGCTTCCAGATTGTATTACAAAGTGATGTATTTCCGTAAATTTACTTCCTTTAGCGTTCTCTGCTCGAAAAACCAGTTTATAATTACCTGGTTGAATTCCCATAGCTTCTCGGGTTTTACCGCTCAGGTTCAACAACCATTGCTGGGTGCCGCCGGAATGGGTAACATATAAGGCTCCGTATCCTGGAACATTGGTGTTTATGTTTAAAACTCCGGGTGCGGGTACGCTAATGTGGGTTATCTGATTTTGTTCTATGGTTACATTTTTTAATATTCTAGGTAAAGTTAGAATTTCCAGTTGGTACGATCCCGTAAGATATTTTTCTATCTCTGTCACCCTTTGCGTATGGATAACTTCCGTATGACCGGATTTCTTTACTAATACCTGCACCGGCCCCCCGTACTCACTGGAATTCCGTTGACTCATCTGAAGAGATCCCTGTGGTATCTTTAATGATATGACATTGTGTTGGCCGCCTTTCAAAAGAACGTTTCTCTTGACTACAGGGGGTATGGTGTTCGCGATTACATTATAGCGTAATACCGCATCAATAATCACACTATCCGGCCTCCCAAGTCGGTCGCGATAATGGACAAACTCAAACATCGATTGACCAGTGACCTGATTCATAAAAGTTACGTTCACATTGGTTTCTTTGGGAGCGTCATTAATATCCAATAGCTCCACACTGGCAGTTGTTTGCTTTAAGGTTTGAACCAGCGTGTTGTTCAATACTGTGTGAAAATCCTGAATGTTATTTGCATCAAAAAACCTGCCCAGGCAGTCAAACTGTTCATCAAAGCTTTTGTTCATTCCAAGCCCGATAACAAATGGTCTTAGAAATATAAGTTTCTTTTGAAGCTCCCTTGAAACGGCACAAGGGTCCCCATCGCATGATTCCAATCCATCGGTAATAATAATTACGATATTTCGATAGGCATTATCACTTGGAAAGTCCTTTTCCAGTGCTTGCAGTGAATAGGAAATAGGAGTGGTTCCCTGAGGAGTTAATTCTTTTAGTTTCTTGATAATAGCATGGTGATTGTTCGGTCGAAACCCCACCTCAAGTTTGGTGTCTTTACAATTTTGTAACCTCCGATGATATTGGTGCCCATAGACCCGCAATGCAAGTTCTACCTGGGAATTGCTTCGAAGCGAGTCAACCAGATTGGACAGCAGTCTTTTTGCGGCACCCATACGGGTAGTTCCTTCCCATGCGCCCAGCATACTTCCTGAGCCATCAAGCAGAAACAGTATCCTTGTTTTCTCCGGGATCTTTTGATATTGTTTTTGACCCTCCGAGATAAGTGAAAGGAAAAGAATTAGAGTCAATATCCATGAAAGCTTGGCGCTCATAGCCTAAGGTTTATTGCTAATAGTCCCCTAAAGTCTCCTCAAGTTGTCCCAACGCTAATGACAGTTGTTCATCATTAGGAGGGATTCCATGCCATTTATGGGTGCCCACCATGAAGTCAACCCCATATCCCATTTCGGTAGTCATGATGTTTAAAATCGGTTTGCCATTTCCCGACCGGGCGATGGCCTCATCCAATGCAGGAAGAAGGCTTTCGAAATCATTGCCGTTGCATTCAACTACATCCCAACCAAATGCTTCCCACTTGGCTTTGATATTTTTTAAAGACATGATCTCATCCACAGGGCCGTCGATTTGCTGACCATTGTAATCCACGGTAGCAATCAGATTATCGACTTCGTTGTGTGCAGCATACATAGCAGCTTCCCATATTTGCCCTTCCTGTAGTTCTCCGTCACCCATCAGCACGAATATTTTACTGGTGTCTTTACTGAGTTTTTTTGACAGTGCTGCGCCAATGCCTACTGAAAGTCCCTGACCTAAAGAACCGGAGGCTATTCTTATTCCAGGCAAATTCTCTTCAGTCGCCGGATGCCCTTGCAATCTTGAATCAAGTTTCCGAAAGGTTGCCAATTCATGAATTGGAAAATATCCGCTGCGGGCCAGAACACTGTACCATAACGGGCTGATATGACCATTAGAAAGGAAGAACATATCTTCCCCTTCCCCTTTCATTTTGAAATCAGATTGATGGTTTAGTATATAAAAATATAGCGCAACCAGAAAATCTGTACACCCAAGGGACCCACCGGGATGACCGGATTGACATCCATGGACCATTCTGACAATATCTCGACGTACCTGGCTTGATATTTTTTGTAATTCTGCAATTGTTGCTGTAGGGTTTTTCTCCACTGTTTGGCTCATGTCTAATGTTCAGTTATAAATTGGTGCTATAGTTTTTTACGTTACCGGCATTGTCTGTTATTTTTAACCGTAAGGCTCCTTTAAAAGGTGTCTTTGGTTCAATTTTTTCAGATCGGATAATATTTTTTTTGTAATCATATTTCATCAAAACCCATTTCCCGTCTATTTCTAATTCATATTTTTTTATTCCACTGAGTGCATCTTTAATTCTGAACACAAGTTTGTCAGAATTCAAAATCAGTGGCTTTATTTCCGGCATTATACTATCTGTCAGCAGGGTAAATGTTCCCCAGTAGCGGGTTTTGAACCTGACTTTTTCCCCGTCCCATCGACCACCACTGTAGGCAGCGTTCCCCCGTTTATCTAAGCTATAAACGGCAGTTCTCTGATGATCCGGATATTTCAACCTGGGTTTCAATGTAACATTGATATTCTTCCTGATGGGGTAGATGTCCCGGCATATAACAAATTGCTCCTGGTGCTTACTCGAGTCTAGTTTATAATCGCTGGTCAAAAATACCGTATCAAACAATGCTTTACTGGGTATTTGCAATTCAAGATGCTCACCAAAATAGTTAAATGTAGTCGCTCCCGGAATAAGTGCCTTATAATTAAATGTTAACTTCTTGTCATCATACAGCAGAGAGTCAGGTAAACCCTGATCCATATCCCACAAAAAAACAGCCGTCTGATTTATGGTATAGGCGTGATCCACCTGGTAGCGCATCCGGTTTGAATAAAGGTAAACACACGGAACTTCCTGACTGACCACCGGTGCCTTAACCATCAAGTTATTATTAATTAAACTGTAGGATATCTTTGAAGTGCCCTTATAGTTGGTCAACCTGAGTGTATTCGAGGGCTCAGTTCCTTTTAATTCAAATGCAACCTGCGTATGATTGTTGTACATGTCCCAAAGGTTAATAAGCACTGAATGAGTAGAGTCCTTTGCTATTTTAATAATCCCTTTTGACTGATTGGTTTCATAGAAAGGCAATTCATTGCCACTGTCGACATACATTTTTACGAATCTTTGACCTTTTTCCCTGGAGGTCTGATAGTCGGTATGTATTAAAATACTTCTGGTCTCTGAGAATTTGAAACGGTCTATATTTTGTTGGAATACTTGCGCTCCATCAAAACTCATTTCTATGCACGGTACCCCATTGCGATTATGTGCACCGTTTAATTTATCATGTGTCAAAATTTCTACCCCAATGTTACCATAAGCTGTAACCGGTACCGGCAGGGTGTATTTTGCCCCGTTTTTGATTACTCTGAACTCAAAACGTCCATATTGGCCGTTAATACGACTATTTTTGTCCATGGTTCGAAATGCTATTTTCCGCACTTCCGGAGCAATGTTGTCCCGTATTTCTGAGAAATTATGCTTCAATGGATTTATTGGTCTTTGTTGGCTGTCCCTGATTTCAAAATGTAGGTGAGCTCCTGATGAAGAACCACTATTTCCAGAATATCCGATTTTCTCTCCTTTCTTAAGGAAAAACTGATCCTTCTCAGGATAGAGTTCAATTTCAAACGATTCTTTTTTGTATTGTGCTTTCCTTACATAATCAGCTATGGCCTGATTAAATCTTTGGAGATGAGCATAGACTGTGGTAGTGCCATTAGGGTGAAGAATATAGAGTGCATTACCATATCCCCCGGAGGAGACCTTGATACGACTGAGGTAGCCATTGGAACTCGCATAAACTTCAAGCCCTTCAACGCCCAGGGTTTTAATGTCGATTCCTGCATGGAAATGGGTGGGCCTTAACTCACCCATGGTTCCGGAAAGAAAATTTTGATCACCCGGGCGAATTGGGAAAAGGTAATATCCTTTAGGTTGAGATGATTCCAATGACGCCTTTTCCTGCCCCCATCCAAGACATGGGGAAAAGGTCAAAATTAAGCAGATAATGCTATTTAATTTCAAAGTCCAATATGGTTTGGTCTTCGATAAAAGCCCTTAATCGGTTGCCAATACTAACTGGCCCTACACCTTCTGGTGTTCCGGTGAAAATAATATCTCCTTTTTTCAGGGTGACAAATCTAGAGATATAGGATATAATTTTGTTAAAACTAAAAAGCATCATGCTGGTATTCCCTTTCTGCCGTTCAATGCCATCAATTTCAAGACCAAAGTTTAAGTTATGGATATCTCCAAAATGGTCTAAGGGGTAAAAACTGGAGATCGGAGCAGAATTGTTAAACCCTTTGGCCAAAGCCCATGGCAGTCCCTTCTTCTTGGCATGTTGTTGTAGGTCGCGAGCAGTAAAGTCGATGCCAATGCCAATTTCCTGGTAATAGGTAGAAGCAAATCGTTCCTGAACATGTTTTCCAGGCTTACAAATTTTCAGAAGTATCTCGACTTCGAAATGTACATCAGATGAGAACTCAGGATAATAGAATGGCTCATTGTTTCTTAACAGAGCGGTATCAGGCTTAAAGAATACCACTGGAGCATCCGGTCTTTCGTTGTTCAGTTCTTCTATATGTGCGGCGTAATTTCGACCTACTGCTAGTATTTTCATTGATCAATTTGACTTCAAAATTAAATGATATTTCCATTTATTAAACCATTTTCACTCAAAAAGCACAAACACGGGAAATATCAGGTAATTATCCGGTAAGTTCCAACCATAAACCGGGTTAAAATAATCAATGGTTCGCGTTCCAGATAGGATATTATTTGCACACTTTTAGAAATTATTATAAACTTTTCAATTATAATTGCTCTTAGTGGAAATTTAGGCTATTTGATATGAAGAAGCATACATACAATACCGGGGTGATAGGCAACTGTGCGTACATAGCACATGTAGAAAAAAACACCAATATCAATTGGATGTGTTGGCCCAGGTTCGATGATAGCTTCGTTTTTGGGAGCTTGTTGGATGACGAAAAGGGAGGCTCATTTTCTTTGCTTCCTCCCACCGATTCCTATCAAAGCAAGCAATACTATGTTGAAAATACCAATATTCTTTGTACCGAGATTAGCTATTCAGAGGGCAGTTATCGAATAACCGACTTTGCTCCCCGGTTTTACCAGTATGAGCGATACTATAAGCCTTTGATGTTGGTACGAAAGATTGAACGTCTTTCTGGAAATCCCCAGATAAAGGCCACTTGCAAGCCCATGGCTGCTTACGGAGAAAAGAAATTACAGCGAATACAGGGAAGCAACCATCTTAAATTTTTTGGCCTTGAAGATGAACTTCGACTTAATACCAATATTAGTTTCAGTTATCTATTGGAATATCAGCCGTTTGTCCTGAATGAAACCAAATACCTGGTGCTTACCTATGGGACTCCTTTAGAGGCTCCTTTGGAAAGTACTGCTGAGGATTTTCTATCCAAGACCATCAATTATTGGAGAACATGGGTCAAACGTACCTCAATCGGAAATTTTTATCAGGCAGAGGTTATCCGTTCTGCTTTGGTGCTGAAAATTCATCAGTATGAAGATACCGGAGCTATTATAGCTTCAAGTACTACCAGCCTTCCCGAGTCACCTGGAGCCGGCAGGAATTGGGATTACCGATATTGCTGGTTGCGTGACACCTTTTATACCCTGAATGCATTCAACAACATAGGACACTTCGAAGAACTGGATAAGTATTTTCATTATATCGCCAACATAACCCTGAAATCACATGATCGATTGCAACCGCTCTACTCCGTAAGTGGACAAACCGATTTAGTTGAAAGGACCCTGGAGTTAAAGGGGTATATGGGAGAAAACACGCCGGTGAGGGTAGGGAACCAGGCTTATGAGCACATACAAAATGATGTTTATGGCCAGGTGCTGGTTTCCTTGTTGCCGGTATATGCGGACAAAAGATTCATTCTTAGTGAGCGAATAGAATCGAGAAAGATGATATATCAAATATTAGAGAGTATTGACTCTACTATGGATGAGAAGGATGCAGGACTTTGGGAGTTTCGTGATTCAAGTCAATATCATTGTTACACTTATCTGTTTCACTGGGCAGGAACCTGTGCTGCTTTAAACATCGCCAGAGAATTAGGTGACAAAGAGATGGCACAAAAAGCTTTACAATTACGGGAACGCTCAATTGCAAAGTTAGAGGAGTGCTATGACTCAGACCGTGGTGTCTATACTCAGGCGGTTGGCTCACCCAATTTGGACGCCAGCACCTTGCAGCTGATTTTAATGAATTACCTGGATCCATCTTCAGAAAAGGCACGAAAGCACCTTGAAAACTTGGAAGCTGACCTTAAATCTGAGAATGGACTGTTTTACCGGTACAAACATCAGGATGATTTTGGGGTACCCGAAACCACATTCTTGATCTGCGCCTTTTGGTATGTTGAAACACTGGCGGCAGTGGGGCGGGTTGATGACGCCATTGAGAACTTTGAGTCTTTAATGCAATACAGCAATCACCTGGGGTTATTGAGTGAAGATGTGGATGCTGCCAGTGGTAGTCAATGGGGAAATTTCCCTCAAACCTATAGTCATGTGGGATTGGTCAATGCAGCCTATCGCATAGCCAAGAAATTAGATCGACCAAACTTTTTGTAGCATCAAAAGTAGGCAAGGTCAAATGATAACCAAGCCAATTGAAGTACCCGGTTAATCTAACAGAGTTTGCTTAGGAAGTCTTTGACTTCAGCAGGTGAGTTCAGATTGTACTTTGCAGCACTGGAACTACTGCCTACTTTGATGGTCCATGAGTCTTCCGGCATGGCCTTAAAGGTATCTTCATCTGTCCAGTCATCTCCAATGGCCATAATAAAATCAGATGGAAAGTCTTCGATCCATTGATGGGCGGCCCGGCCTTTATTTACCCGGGCACTTTTAATTTCTACTACCATATCACCCTCCAATACCTGTAAATTCATATTTGACGATAAGTATTTTAGGTGGCTGCTGAGTTCCCTGGTTCTGAGTTCACCTAAACCTGTTTCAACTTTGCGGTGGTGCCATACCAATGAGTAATCTTTTTCCTCGATAAAAGAACCCGGCGTACGGTTTACATATAATTCTAAAACGGATCGTATTTCATTCTTCCATTTCCCACTCAATTTGGTTAGGGTACGCCAATTAGAACCTCGCTCCTTAAGCCAAACGCCGTGTTCACCAATGAAGTCCAGGTTTAGGTGGCCCAACCAGCCTTCCAGTGATTTTCGATCACGACCACTGATAATGACTATCTGATTTTTTTTGTCAGCTGCTAATGCTTCCAAAAGTTGCAACAATTCCTTATCGGGCACTGCTTTTTCAGGCGTATCGCTAAATGGCATCAGCGTACCATCATAATCCAGGAAGAACAACCTTTTTTTGGCCTTTTTAAGTTTCTTTTTGACTACATCTATGGTGGGTTGATCCAGGTATTTAGTGGCTAAACTTTTTTGGCTGGTTTTTATTTCTTCCAGCCGCTTCATGAACATACTTACCCAATGATGGATATTATAACGCTTTAGCGATTTTTGCATGACCTCAATATGGGCAATCTGCTCTTCCTCTGGCATGGTTAATGCTCTATGGAGCGCCTGAACCATAGCATTGATATCATTTGGGTTGATTAATATAGCCTCGGATAGCTCCTTAGATGCTCCGCACATCTCGCTCAGGATGAGCACTCCCTTCTTATCCAGCTTGCTGGCAATGAACTCTTTACAAACCAGGTTCATTCCATCTCTCATTGGAGTGACCAGTGCCACATGTGCCATTCGGTAGAATCCGCTGAGTGCTTCCAATGGCAATGATCGGTAGAAATAATGAATTGGGGTCCAGTTTATTCTTCCAAATTGGCCGTTGATCCGCCCTACCAGTAAATCTACTTCCTCTTTCAGTTCTTGGTACCTGGTAACCCGATCCCTTGATGGCACCACCAACATCACCAAAGACACTTTTTCCTTAAATTCAGGGTATTCATGCAAAAACTTTTCAAACGACATCAGCCTTTGCGGGATTCCTTTTGAATAGTCCAGTCGGTCTATGGACAGTATAAGCTGTTGATCTCCCAATGAAGTTCGGTAGCGTGCTTCACGCTCAATCGTTTCCGGGGAGGCTGCTGCATCAGCATACTTCTGGTAATCAATTCCCATCGGGAAGGCATCAACAATCACTTTTCTGTCCGGCATGTTCACCTGCCCGGCCGTATATCCAAACCCTGCAAGTCGACTCACTGAGCTAAGGAAGTGCCTCATGTCATCGTAGGTGTGAAACCCAACCAGATCGGATCCCAACATACCATTCAACAACTCTCTTCGCCAGGGCAATAAGCGAAACATTTCATAACTTGGAAATGGAATATGCAGGAAAAACCCAATGCTGAGCTCCGGAAATTTCTTGCGCAACATTTCGGGCATCAACAACAACTGATAGTCGTGAATCCATAAGGTATCACCCGGTTCAATGAAATTTTCTACTTCATCACAAAATTTCTGGTTGACCTTTACATAGTACTCCCAATAGGTCTCATTGTATTCTGAGTACTGACTAAAATAATGGAAGATTGGCCATAAGGTTTCATTGCTAAAACCCTCATAATAATTCTTTATTTCATCCTGAGTAAGGAAGATGGGATGCATATTCTCCTTCTTCAGTCGCTCAGTAATGTTGATTCTTTCTATGCCCTGGTTGATCAGAAGCCCCGGCCATCCGATCCACAAATTGTTGCCCTCTTTGTAGATAGAACCCAAACCGGTGGCCAGACCTCCTTCACTGCCCTTGAGGATCAGATTTCCATCCTCCTTAATTACTTTAACGGGTAACCTGTTAGATACAATGATGGTCTTAGGCATATGTTAATCAAGCGATGGTTCCGAAAGGCTCAAATTACGCCAGTCATTACTAATAAAAAAATTCCAGGTAGCCTATCGATTAAAAGTGCGTAGTTTAATTTCAGTTATTTTTCTTTTGGTGTCCCGTGGAAACTTTCCATTCATTATCCAATCGTAGTATTGTGGTTCTTTTTTCAGAACTGATACAATTGATTTACCACGGTATTTGCCAAAGTTGAATACCTCTATGTTTTCTGTATTAAAAACAAATCTTCCGGCGAGATCGACCATCTTGCTAAATGTAATTTCAGCTAAGGCTGATACGTTATTTTCAATGGTCCCCAACTCATTACCTAAATTATCCATTACCTTTTGCCCCTGGTAACGATCGACTTGTGCCTGAATGATATCCAGGGTTGCCAGACTATCCGCCTCGGCACTGTGGGCATTTACCAGGCTTTTGTTGCAGTAAAATTTATAGGCTGCTGATAAATTTCTTTTTTCCATTAAATGGAAGATCCTTTGTGCATCAACTAATTTTTTGTTGGTGAGATCGAATTCCACATCTACCCTTAAAAACTCTTCAACCAATATGGGCACATCGAACCTTATGATACTGAACCCGCCCAGGTCACAGCCCTTAAAAAAATCATTTAATTCTTTGGCCACTTGTTTAAAGGTAGGGGCGTCCTGGACATCCTGGTCATAAATTCCATGGACTATACTTGAAGCTGTAGGGATTGGAATACCGGGATTGATCTTTAAAGTTTTGGTGTTTACAGACTGATCTGGCAGAATTTTCACTATGCTGATCTCTACGATCCGATCATCAACGATATCAGTACCTGTAGTTTCCAGATCAAAAACTGCTAATGGTTTTTTTAAATATAAACTCATGATAGAAGGAGATTAATCATCCTTTAGAATGGCGTCACTTAACACTTTGATGCTGAGGTTATGGTAGTTCCCTGAACTCATCATCAGCAGGTTTTTTCCTTCCCAATTTTGTTTAAGAAGAAAATGTTCCAGCTCATTTATATCGTCAAAGACCAAAAGGTCCTCACGATTGAATGCTGCTTTAATCTCCTCTTTGGAGATAGGTTCCAGATTCTTGTGCGCAATAATTTCAGGATTGTAGTATACAATAGGCTGATCTGCCGACTCAAATGAATCGCTGTATTGACTTAAGAATTTTTTATTCAAGCTACTATAAGTATGTAGCTCGATGCAAGCAACTAAGGTGCGGTCTTGAAATTGCTCTTTTAAGGCTTTGGTAGTTGCTGCCAATTTGGAAGGAGCGTGTGCATAGTCATTAAAAATTGCTGTCCGGTTGTTTTTATTCACCAGTTCCAGCCGGTTACGGGCACCTTTGAATGAAGGTATCGCTTTATAAAATTGCTCTTCAGTGATACCAATTTTTAACAAAACTGCTTTAGCACCACTAAAGTTCTGCATGTTGTGCCTTCCGAAAACCTGAACGGCCACTGACCCATAGTCAGTCTGAAGAAAGGTATTGCCGTTGTTAATTACCGAAGGGTGTTCTTGATAGGGGATAGAGGCTACATCAGGACGCTGTTTACCACATATTACTGTAGCAAGGTCATCTTCCTCGCAATAAATAAGGCTACCGGCTTTGGGAGTAGTATCGGCAAAAAGATCAAATTGTTTTACGTATTCTTCTATGGTGGGAAACACATTGATGTGATCCCAGGCTACACCACTAACCAGGCCGATATGATGCTGGTATTTCAAAAACTTAGGAGTCTTATCCAAAGCAGAAGTTAAGTACTCGTCTCCCTCAATGATGATAATTGGGTCATCACTTAGTTTTACAGTATTTTCAAAACCATCCAGATGTGCACCCACCACATAATCGAAACACCTATCCCAATAATTGAGTACATGAATAATCATGGAAGTAATGGTGGTCTTTCCATGACTTCCGGCAATCACGATCCTTTGCTTGTTAAGGGATTGTCTAAATATGAATTCAGGATAGGAATAGACAGGTATATTCAAATCCCTTGCCCTGGATAACTCTGGATTGTCCTCCTTAGCATGCATGCCAAGGATCACTGCATCCAGGTGCTTATGAATTCGCTCGGGGTTCCAGCCTACATCTTTGGGCAATAACTCATGAGCAGCCAGACGACTTTTGGACGGTTCAAAGATCATATCATCCGATCCTGATACCTCTATGCCTATTTGATGAAGCGCTAATGCCAAACTGTGCATCACCGACCCACCGATAGCAATGAAATGTATCTTTGAAATTTTTGTTATCATTCGAAAATTTGTCTTAAAATTAAAACAAATACAAAAGGCTGCAAATGTATTGTACCATTATATTGTGGATATATTTGTGGATAACTAAATTGCATGTGTACATAAGGGGCTTTTAACTGTGGATAATCCCCCTTAAAAAGTGTTGAAAACGAATCACTTGTTTTCATTAGGTTTGCATCTAGAGGGCTCAATAAATACTGCTTGTAAATGGATTCAGAAAGATCGACAACCCTGGGACGAAAAACCAGAAAAAACTATATATCAGACTTTGCCGGAACTTTAGGCAAACTTCCCCCACAGGCTGTTGATTTGGAGGAGGCTGTTTTGGGTGCGCTAATGCTGGAAAGGGATGCGTTAACCACGGTGATCGATATCCTGAAACCTGAAAGCTTCTACAAAGATGCGAATAAAGAAGTCTACCAGGCAATTGTTGACCTGTTTAACAATTCTGAACCGGTTGACATGCTCACAGTTGCCAATCAACTAAGAGAACTGGGAAAACTGGAAATTGTGGGCGGAGCATATTACCTGACCGAATTAACCAGCAGAGTAAATAGTGCGGCCAATATAGAATTTCATGCCAGGATAGTTTCTGAGCAAGCGATAAAAAGAGAGTTGATCCGGATTTCCTCGGAGATACAAAAAGATGCCTTTGAAGACACCACCGATGCTTTTGTTTTGCTGGATCGTACAGAACAGGCCTTGTTTGAAGTATCCACATCCAATGTTCGTAAGAACTATGCTGACATGCGCTCAATTATGCGCGAAGCACTGAATGAATTAGAAATACGAAAGGATCATAAAGATGGACTAACCGGTATACCCAGTGGGTTCACCTCACTGGATCGCATTACCTCTGGTTGGCAAAAATCTGATCTGGTAATTATAGCAGCCCGGCCTGGAATGGGTAAAACTGCATTTGTGGTTACAGCTATGAGAAACGCAGCAGTAGACTTTAATCACCCGGTAGCCATTTTTTCATTGGAGATGTCAAATATTCAGTTAGTAAACAGGCTTATTTCTGCCGAAGCTGAGTTGGAAAGTGACAAAATAAGGAAAGGAACCTTGGCTGATTACGAATGGGAGCAGTTGGTACATAAAACGGCCAAACTAAGTAACGCTCCCATATTTATTGATGATACACCGGCATTGTCAATATTGGAGCTACGGGCAAAATGTCGAAGATTAAAGTCGCAGCATGATGTAAGACTGATTATTGTAGACTACTTACAATTAATGACAGGAGATACCTCAAGAGGAAACAGTGGCAACAGAGAGCAGGAAATTGCTTCAATTTCAAGATCTTTGAAAAACATAGCTAAAGAATTGGAAGTGCCGGTTCTGGCTCTTTCTCAACTCAGTCGTGCGGTGGAAACCAGAGGAGGCGACAAGCGCCCTCAGCTTTCAGATTTAAGAGAGTCTGGATCAATTGAGCAAGATGCTGATATGGTTATGTTTCTTTATCGTCCTGAATATTACGGAATTACAGAAGATGAGCACGGTCAGCCCACCCATGGTCTGGGTGAAATGATCATCGCAAAACATCGAAATGGTTCCCTGGATACTGCGCGGTTGAAGTTTATAGGAAAATACACCAAGTTTACCGACTTCGATTTCGATTTTGGGTCGGGTGCAGGAAGTTACAACCTGCCGGCTACCCCTGGGTTGACCGGTAAATCTCAAACCGCAAATACCATAACCTTAAGTAGTAAAAGCAACCCTAAAGACCCTAACCAAGGAGCTGATGATGATGCTCCAACCACGGCTCCTTTTTAGTATATAATGCCTGTTGCCCAACCAAAGGAATCAGAATTTTGTACAACTTTGCCTTCTGTCAGGTCGGCCGGTACATTTCACCAATGGTAAATTAATCCCGGATGTAAGTGGTGGTCGCTATACCATCTGTCAAGTAGCAACTTTTGCAGTTTTGTAAAGCAAATTCCGCGCTTTTTCAATTATTGAGTATATTCAACCCAACAACAAGTCATGGCCTAATTTGTATGAAAATACTGGTTTGCATCACCCACGTACCTGATACCACTTCCCGTATTGCCTTCGTAAATAATAATTCAGAATTTGATAGCAACGGTGTGCAATACATCATAGGGCCCTACGAAGATTACGCACTGGCAAGGGCTGTTGAACTCAAAGAAGAACTTGGAGGATCGATCACTGTTTTACATGTAGGAGGAGCAGAAGCAGATCCCACCATCAGAAAAGCGCTGGCAATCGGCGCGGACGATGCAATCAGAGTGAACGCCCAGCCGGAAGACTCGTATTATGTGGCCCAACAGATCTATGCTATCGCCAAGGATGATTCCTATGACCTTATCCTAATGGGCAGAGAATCCATTGATTACAATGGGGGTCAGGTTCATGGCATGGTGGGCGCACTTATGAATATCCCCTCTATTTCCCCGGTGATGCAACTCAATATAGAAAATGGAGTGGCAAAAATAACCAGAGAGATTGAAGGAGGTAAGGAGTTAATAGAGGTACCACTTCCGTTTGTTGCAGGATGCCAGGAACCAATAGCAGAATGGAAAATTCCCAATATGAGGGGTATTATGTCCGCTCGGTCCAAACCATTGCAAGTGGTAGAACCGGTAGATTCAGACACCATGACCAGCACTTTGAAATTTCAACTTCCTCCGGCTAAAGGTTCAATAAAAATGATCGATGCCGATAAGGTGGAGGAGTTGGTGGCATTATTGAAAAATGAGGCAAAAGTACTATAGTAAATATTCAAGTAACTAATCACGTTTATGTCTATTCTTGTTTTTGTAGAAGGAGATCAGGGAAAGATTAAAAATTCATCCAGGGAAGCAGTTACCTATGCTTCATCCATAGACCAATCATCGGTGGTTGCGCTTGCATTGGGGAGCTTTGAAGCAAGCGAACTGGAGCAATTAGGAACCAATGGTGCAAATAGCGTTTTACACGCCTCTTCCGAACGGTTGAATGAGGGAATTATACAGGTCTATGCGGAGGTTCTGACTAAGGCCATGGAAGAATGCGGTGCACATACCCTGGTACTGGCTAAATCTGCTTTGGGTGATGCTGTAGCTGCCCGGACATCTATATTGTCCAATGCCGGTATGGCTTCAAATGTAGTGGCTCTTCCTGACCTCAGTGACGGCTTTAGTGTAATGAGAAGTATTTATAGTGGCAAAGCATTCGCTCATGTAAAGTTAAAGGGAGCAAACAGGATCCTGATATTGAAGAAAAATACCGTAGAGCTCAAAACCAATGGTGAACCTGCTCAAATTGTTCAGTTTAGTCCTGAGCTAAATCAAGAAGGGTTTAGTACCACCATTACTGCTACAGAACGGGTATCGGGCGAAGTATTACTACCGGAAGCAGACATTGTGGTTTCAGGTGGAAGAGGCTTGAAAGGTCCTGAAAACTGGCACTTGATAGAGGATTTAGCATCAGCGTTGGGGGCAGCTACCGGTTGTAGTAAACCGGTTTCGGATATGGAATGGCGACCACATCATGAACATGTAGGTCAAACAGGTATTAAGGTAAGCCCTAGTTTATACATTGCAATCGGAATTTCAGGTGCAATTCAGCATCTGGCAGGAGTTAATTCCTCTAAGGTGATCGTGGTGATCAACAAAGATCCTGACGCTCCATTTTTCAAATCGGCTGACTACGGAATTGTGGGCGATGCATTTGAGGTAGTACCCAAGTTGACCGAAGCAATTAATGCATCGAAGTAATGATATGTGCCCAATTTTTAATAGCTTTAAACTGTTCTAAACTACTGTGGATAAGATCAGACTTGAAATCTTAGGCTTATCATCAAGCCAATCTCAATCCGGGTCATTTGCGTTGGTATTGGGAGAAGCAAACGGGAATCGCCGGTTACCAATAATAATTGGGATGTTCGAGGCACAGGCTATCGCCATCGAGATTGAACGAATTACTCCCAATCGCCCAATGACTCATGACCTATTCAAATCATTCGCTCATAATTTTAAGTTTGAAGTAAGCGAAGTGCGGATTTCAGACCTCAAAGAAGGAGTGTTCTTTGCTAAACTAATTTGTAACAATGGCCAGAAATCGGTAGAAATCGACTCCCGGCCATCTGATGCAATCGCTATTGGTATTCGTTTTGGCGTTCCAATTTTTACTTATGAAGCTGTTCTCTCTGAGGCAGGTATTGTCCTCACCGATGAAACTGATGAAGAACGGACGGTATTAGAAGAACGTAAAGATAAACCGGCAGCAAGCAGTGTAGGTTCGGATGAGCTCAAAAATTTTACAACCGATAAACTTCAAGATCTTCTAAAGGATGCACTGACCAAAGAAGATTATGAGCGAGCTGCTAAGATTCGGGATGAAATGAATAAACGAAATTAATCAACCCAGTATCATTCCTACCAGTGTGGCTGACAACAACGAAGCCAGTGTTCCTCCAACCAAGGCTTTTACCCCAAGTTTTGAAAGCGAAACCCGCTGATTTGGTGCCAATGAACCAATGCCGCCGATTTGGATGCCAATAGAAGCGACGTTGGCGAATCCGCAAAGCATATAGGTAGCCATAATTATAGACTTGGAGTGGCTAAATGAACCTGCATTATTTAATTCTGATAAGCTTACATACCCGATAAATTCCGTTAGTACAATCTTTTCTCCCAGTAGACGGCCTACCAGTGTAATATCCTCCGACGCCACCCCAATGATCCACATCAATGGAGCAAAAAGATATCCTAAAATAAACTCCAAAGAGAGTTTGTTGTATTGTCCATTCGAGATCTCAGCTACCGTATGGTTCAGATTAGTCCAGCTCCCAAACATTTCTAAAATGTAGTTGCCAAAAGCTATGAACGCGAAAAATACCAGCAACATGGCGCCCACGTTTATTGCGAGTTTAAGGCCATCCCCGGTTCCATTTGAGATGGCATCCAATGCGTTGCTCCCTATCTGTTCTTTACTTACCTGAATGGTTTTGTCAATTTCATCCGTTTGAGGAATCAGTATCTTTGATATGACCACTGCACCGGGTGCAGCCATCACCGAAGCTGCTAATAAGTGTTTTGCAAACATTAGTTGCTGAGCGGGGTCATCGCCACCTAAAAAGCTGATATATGCTGCCAAAACTCCCCCGGCAAGGGTTGCCATGCCGCCGATCATTACTAAAAGGATCTCCGAATGGTTCATATCCTTCAGGTAAGCTTTTATCAACAATGGAGATTCTGTCTGACCCAGGAAAATATTTCCAGCCACTGATAAACTCTCGGCTCCGGAAATTCTCATTGCCTTTGATAACAACCAGGCCAAGACCTTAACTACCCGCTGTATGATACCCAAATAGAAAAGCAGACTGGTGACAGCCGAGAAAAAGATAATAGTTGGAAGCACCTGAAAAGCGAAAATAAAGCCGAATTTCGAGGTATCCATAAAGCTGCCAAATAAGAACTCCGTACCCGCAGAAGTAGAATTGAGTACTACTACGAAGATTTTGCCCACAAACTCAAAAAAACTACGAATTAAGGGAACCTGGAGCACTCCAATAGCCAATAGTAGCTGAATAGATAAGCCTATGCCCACTACTTTCCAGGCAATTTTCTTTCTGTTATTGCTGAAGATATAGGCTATAAGAATCAGTATGGCCAGCCCTAAAATACCCCGGGCAATACTTACCATACCAAACTCATTCTCATGATCCAATTCAGTAAGCACATCAGAGGCATTGATGGTTATTAATTGCTCCTGGGTCGGAAAGAGTTCAGTGCTATCCTGGGCATTTGCTTCAATAGGTAATACCAGTGCGATAAAAAAGAGTAGTGCAATCCTCATGAAAAGAGTATTTAAACCCGGTTTATGCATTGGAAATCTGTTCTGAACCTTAACTGACTATGCCAAAGGCATCCCTTTGGGAGAATCTATGCTTCAATAAACAAAAAAAATTCTGCATATGAAATGGCGCCTGGATTTGAAGTTCGATCTTGCCACTTGAGGTTGAAAGCTGTGTTCACTTGGTAAACTCAATTTCAGTGGTTACTTTCAAAGGTTAAAACCAATCAAATGTTTTATGCAGTCTATTGATCAAAGCCATCCCGAACATGCCATGAATGGCCCACAGTTGTTTGGGCATCCCGTTGGTTTGTATTTTTTATTTCTGACCGAACTATGGGAACGATTTAGTTACTATGGTATGAGGGCACTATTTGTCCTTTTCCTAACAGCATCCATAACCTCGGGTAATCCTGGCTATGGTTGGGATAGCGAGGCTGCTTTGTCATTATATGGATGGTATACCATGTTGGTATATGTCGCGGCCATTCCTGGAGGGATACTGGCAGATAAGTGGTTAGGCCAGAAAAAAGTGGTTATGCTGGGAGGAGCTCTACTCTGTGTGGGTCATGGAGTACTGGCGGTGGACGCATTATGGGCATTTTACACCGGTTGTTTGTTTATCATTTTGGGCGTAGGATGTTTAAAGCCTAACATCTCTACTATGGTGGGTGGTTTATACAAACAAGGAGACGAGAGACGGGATAAAGGCTTCTATATTTTTTATGTCGGTATCAATATTGGAGCCTTTTTGGCTGGAATTATAGTTGGTTCAGTTGGTGAAAACATAAATTGGCACTTTGGATTTGGCTTGGCAGGAATAGGAATGTTCATTGGGCAGGCCACATTTATTTGGGGTCAGAAATACCTGAAAGGGGTAGGGGAGGTGATTAAAGATTCAACGGATTTGTCACCTGATGATCCTTCGGTTTTGGTAAAACTATTCCGATCTCCTTCAGCCATACTTACCTCGTCCGTATTGATTTTAGTAACTTTTCTGATATTCGACGGTTGGGGCTATCAGGTGCTGTTTACATTTCTTAGTATTTCAGTGGGTATTGGGTTGGTCATCTATCGTGAACTCACCCGGGTTGAAAAGGACCGGGTACTGGTTCTTTTAATTAGTTTTCTTATTGTGATCGTGTTCTGGGGAGCCTTTGAACAAGCAGGTGGGTTAATGAACATCTATGCCAGTGAAAAAACCGATCGGATGGCTTCATTGTTGACCATCGATCTTCTATTCATTTCAGGTATTGCCTATTTGATCGGGATGGGAATCTATAAAAAAATTAAAAAAGCAACTACCTCCGGATATTGGTTCATAGGTGCATCAGTATTGGGTGTTATATTTCTGTCATTGAGGTTTTATATATTCACCTCCGATCCATACCTGGTACCGGCACCTGCTTTTCAGTCCGTGAATGCGTTTTTCATTTTTACCCTTGCCATGGGTATTGCAGGATTTTGGTATAGTTGGAAGCTAAAAGGAAAAGAGTCCTCCTCATTGTTCAAGATGGCAATTGGGGTAATCATAATGGGTCTTGGGTTTTTATTTATGAGTGCAGCTTCCAGGCAGTACGATGCCTTAGGGGAATCGGCCATGTACTGGCTAGTCCTGGCCTATTTATTCCATACCATCGGTGAGTTGTGTGCTTCCCCAGTGGCACTTTCCTTTATCACCAAACTTGCTCCCGTAAGATATGTAGCAATAATTATGGGGGTGTATTGGGCGGCAACCGGGCTTGGCAATAAGCTGGCGGGAACCCTTGGAGAATTATCTCAATCATTGGGTGAATTTGAAATATTTACCGGCATTGCGATATTCTGTAGCCTGTTTGGCATATTGGCCATCACTATATTGGGACCATTAAAGCGATTGACACATGGAGCTGAGGACTTACAACCTGACTCCGACCTCAATTAGTTGCAAAACCTGGGTGTTAATTTCTCAGGGTAAAAAATTAATTTGTTTTTATCGAATAGCTGTGTACATTGCTATTGTTGTTTGAACATATAATTGCTTATAATTTAAATTCCTCTATGGGTTGAATTCTACCGTACAAATCTAATTCATCAGGGAACATGATAAATAAGGTTGAACCAGGCAAACAGCATACCTTGTTTAGCTTCAAAGGAACTATATCGGACAATCAGTTTGATGGTATACTGGAGTTGGCGGAGCGTAAGTTACAGCGGGAGGCTACTCCTAGATCCACTAAGAGGAAAGTGTTTAAAGTTCTTGTAGAAACTTGGCAAAATGTATACCATCATTTGGATGATTTACCACCGGACTATGGGGATTCCTCCGTTGATTTCAGCATAAGAAAGGACAAGTTAGCCTATACCGTGTCAGCCGGTAATCATATGTGTAAGCATAAGGTACACTCACTGAAGTCTTACATCGATCGGGTTAACGCCATGTCTCAGCCTGAGCTCAAAGCGTTTTACCTACAGCGGTTGAGCCAGGGTCAATTTGACCGTGAAGGAGGCGTTGGATTGGGTATTGTAGACATAGTTCGCAAGACAAAAGAAAAAATCACTTACAATTTTAAGACAGTTAATAAGGATTATTCCTATTTTAGTCTCCAAGTTAAGGTTTCGGCATAACAAACAATGGAAGACTTTTATCTGGAGGCTACTCCAAAAACACCAAAACTATATTTTAGTCAGGAAACAGGCGAATTTGAGATATCAGGGAGGTCAATTCCTGAAAACTCAATAGAGTTTTACAAGCCCATCATCAATTGGCTTGATAATTATGTGGCAGAGCCAAATCACAATACGGTACTGGTTATCAAATTGGAGTATTTTAATACCAGCTCCTCGAAATGTTTAGTAGAAATACTGAGGAGACTCGAACGCTTAAATGACCATTCAATTGTAAACGTGAAATGGTGTTATGAAGAAGAGGATGAAGATATGCAGGAATCCGGAGAAGATTTCAAGGAAATTATCAAGATCCCTATCGAGATGGTATTGATTAGGGAATAAATTGAGTGTGCGTGTGAGTGCGAGTGTGAGTGCCTGCTCACTGGAGTCGGAGACGAAGGTGGTTGCCTCGCCTGTCATAGTTCTACCTTTGGCCTGCGACTACGAGAGTATACGTGGGCAAAAAATTCCCAAATAATTAATCTATATAATCGGCGTTCGTCTTTCAGCGTTCGTGATTCGGCGTCCATCGTTCGGCGCCTGGCCGGCAGGTTCGGCGTTCGACATTCGACATTCGACATTCGACATTCGACATTCGACATTCGACATTCGACATTCGACATTCGACATTCACCCAGGACACAAAAAAAACCCTGACGGTAACCGTCAGGGTTCATATCTATTAAGGAGAATGATGATACTACATCATTCCGCCCATTCCTCCTCCACCCATTGGTGGCATAGGAGGTGCATTTTCATCTTCAGGCTCGTCTGCGATCACACATTCAGTAGTGATTAACAGCGCAGCGATTGAAGCCGCATTTTCCAATGCCAAACGAGTTACTTTGGTAGGGTCAATTACACCCGCCTCGAACATGTTTTCGTACTGATCATTTCGAGCATTGTACCCAAAGTCATCAGTTCCTTCTTTCACTCGTTGAACAACTACTGAAGCTTCAGCTCCTGCATTTTCCACAATAATTCTTAGTGGACTTTCCAGAGCGGTTTTGATAATGTTTATTCCAGTTCGCTCATCGTTGTTGACTGCATCAATACCTTCCAGGGAAGACAGTGCTCTGATCAAGGCAACGCCTCCACCGGCAACTACACCTTCCTGGACAGCTGCCCGGGTAGCGTGCAATGCATCATCTACACGATCTTTTTTCTCTTTCATCTCAACTTCAGTAGCCGCACCGATGTAAAGGATGGCAACACCACCAGAAAGCTTGGCCAGTCGTTCTTGCAATTTCTCACGATCATAATCAGAAGTAGTGGATTCCACTTGAGACTTTATCTGACTGATTCTTGCAGTAATATCGTCTTTTTTACCCGCACCGTTAACCAGGGTAGTATTGTCTTTATCGATATTTGCTTTTTCTACACTTCCCAGGTATTCAAGGGTGGCGTTTTCTAGTTTGTAACCACGCTCTTCACTGATTACCGCACCGCCAGTCAGGATAGCGATATCCTCTAACATGGCTTTTCGTCGATCACCAAATCCAGGTGCTTTTACAGCAGCAATTTTCAGTGATCCTCGGATTTTGTTAACTACCAGAGTAGCCAATGCTTCTCCGTCAACATCTTCAGCAATGATCAATAGTGGTTTGCCAGTCTGTGCAACAGTTTCCAATACTGGAAGAAGTTCTTTCATAGAAGAGATCTTCTTGTCGTAGATCAGGATATAAGGACTCTCCAATTCAACTTCCATTTTTTCTGTGTTGGTAACAAAATAAGGACTTAAGTATCCTCTGTCGAATTGCATACCTTCTACAGTCTTCACATCTGTTTCGGTTCCTTTTGCTTCTTCAACCGTGATCACACCGTCTTTTCCCACTTTGTCCATAGCATCGGCAATCATATTACCGATTTCGCTATCGTTGTTAGCAGAAATAGTTGCTACTTGTGCGATTTCAGCAGAATCACTGATGGGTTTTGACTGAGATGCAAGATTTTTAACTACTGCACTTACAGCTTTCTCAATACCTCGTTTAAGATCCATAGGATTGGCACCGGCGGCCACGTTTTTGATTCCTGTGGAAAATATTGATTGAGCCAGCGCAGTTGCAGTGGTAGTTCCATCACCTGCATCGTCTGCAGTTTTTGAAGCTACTTCTTTTACCAGTTGAGCACCCATATTTTCAATGGGATCTTTCAATTCGATTTCTTTAGCTACAGTAACACCATCTTTGGTAAAACTTGGGGCACCGAACTTTTTGTCCACAATTACATTACGACCTTTAGGTCCTAAAGTAACTTTAACGGCTTCCGCCAATTTATCTACCCCTTTCTTGATCGCGTTTCTAGCGTCTTGATCAAAGATTATATTTTTTGCCATTTTCTTTTAATTTTTTAGTTGGATTATAAAGTATAATAGGTTCTAAACAATGGCGAAAATATCAGACTCTCGCATAATTAAATATTCATTGCCATCAATGGTGATTTCAGTGCCTGCATATTTTCCATAAAGTACACTGTCACCTACTTTAACAGTAATAGGTTCGTCTTTTTTACCGTTACCTACTGCAACCACTGATCCCTTTTGAGGCTTTTCCTTTGCAGTATCTGGTATAATGATCCCTGAAGCTGTTGTTTCTTCAGCTGCGGCAGGTTCAATAATGACTCGGTCTGCCAGAGGTTTGATATTTACTTTCGACATTTTTATTACAAATTTTCGTTAAACTTATCTTGAAACTAACTCAGTGATAGCATTTCTCATGCCAATCGGTGTTCTTTGCCCGATTTTGTCGGAATACCGCCAATTTTGCAGTTTTTTTGAGAAAATGAGCTGTTTTTGACAGAATTTAACTGACAATATTACATTGTAATAACTGCCAGTAGCTTTTCTCTTGTCTTGAACTGTCAGATTGTCTAGATTGTTGTAGTATCATAGGAAGGAGGATAAAATGAAAATTTTAGAAAAGGATTGGCTTACCCGAGACTTGATTGATTTTGAATACAAAAAATATATTCTACTCAGCTATCTTCAGAATGTTCAGTCTTACTTCGATAAGAAAAAACTCTATCCTCATCTTTCTGATTTGGTTTTCCACTATAGAAACCTTCAGGCACTAAAAACAAATAAAGATTTCCTCTTCGAAAATTTCCCACAAAAGATTACTGGTGCAGATTTTAAAAAATTAAAAATACACTACCAGAAAATCATAGAAGATGATGCTTTGATGACGGAACTGGAGCAAATATTATCTTTCGCCATTCCTACCTTAAGGAATACCCTAAACCAGGGACGCGGTTTATATGAGCAGGTCGAGGAACAATTGCAAGTGGAACCTATTGGCATTTGTCCACTATATGCGGATGATGGTTATCTTTTAATTACTGAAAGGACCAAAAAGACCACCCAGGTGTATCAGTACCAGATAACGGTTTTTGAGAATGTTGAGGAAAAATACCGGGGAATTCATACCAGGTACCTGGAAACCGTAAAGAAAAAGATTACTAGTACTTATGAAAATTTGAAACTGAAATTAATCCGGAAATACCCTGATTTACCCAATCCAGCTACTTATTTAGTAGATATTAAGCAAGACATTCCATTTCATGAAACGGTTATGCCCGTGGCCAAAAGGTTATTGGTGAAATATATAAGTGCTGCAGCCTGATCTAGATAAAGGTTATTGACCCTCTGCAGAATCCAGTACTTCTATGGTAGGCTCGCTGGTATCAGGAGGGAGGTTGGGAGTGAAGTCCTGTATTGCAGATTTCTCTTGAGCGGCTTCAATATTGGGACTGCTTATGCCCTGATTAACCGGGTTCTTATTCAGAATTTTATTAGCTCCAAGACTAAGAGCCAATATTGAAATGGCGAAACCCCAGGTTAACTTTTCCAATAAGTCTCCTGTGCGCTTTACGCCAATTATTTGATTAGTGGCAGATCCACCAAATTGGCTTGAAAGACCCCCTCCTTTAGAGTTTTGTGCCAGGATAATCAATATTAACAGCACCGAAATCACCAGAATTAATCCTAATATCAATCCCAACATGGCTATTTTTTCTTTAAATTTTTAATTTGGTCTGCAAAGTACGTCTTTTTTTGGGGAAATTTAATGATTAATTTTTCATAAATCTTCTCAGCATCTTTCCTTTTTCCTTGTTTCAGAAAAATCTTTGCTAAATTTTCAGAAGCCAGATCACTACTAAATTTAATGCTGGCCTTTGAAAGGTCTTTCTGAGACATAATTTCTGATTCCGCGTTTAAGTTGGGCTTAGATAACAGAGGGGAGTTCTTAATGAAGTTATCAACGATTTCAGTTTGTTGCTCATGACTATTTGCATCGGCGTTTTCAGCACGCTCCCCTTTATATTGCTGTTTGTTCTTCTTTAGCTGATTGAGGTTTTTCATCAATTCAGCATGAATCCCCGATTCCTCAATTTCCAGATTAAGTGAATCTTCGTCCTGTTTAGGATCTGGTTGCTGAGCATT
>QIMC01000303.1 GCA_003232185.1 Flammeovirgaceae bacterium
CCGGTAGTGAAGCGCCACATCTGCTTTGATGCTTTTGGCATCTCTATTCTCAAGCAATACTTCTTCCTTGAATCCCGTTCTTCGTATGTCGATATTACCCAATGGTGCCAACTCAGGGATACCGGTCAAAGCGGCAATGCTCCCGGCTATGACAGCCTCGTCTCCATAGGTGTTCAATCCATCAAAATTTGGCGCTCCCTCGGGGTTTCCCGGAATAACCCGGTCGGTGGTATAATCATTGCCAATCCAATCATTGGCGGTCAGAATATTGAAATTAACTTTGAAAGCAAATCTGTTATTGAAGGCCTTGGCATATCGAAATCCGAAGTTGTATAATGGATCTGTTCCACCAGCTTCAGAATCAGTAACCCCAATTTTCATCTGTGCACTCAGGCCCTGATAATCGAAAGGGCTCTTACTATTCATAAATAATATCCCATTGAAAGCATTAGGTCCATACAGGGCAGAGGCAGCGCCCGGAACCAATTCCACGCTTTCGGCATCTAGTTCCGAAATTCCCATCAAATTACCGGTTGGGAAGTTCAACAAAGGAGCTGAGATGTCCATTCCGTCGATTAAGGTTACAAACCGCACATTGGCAATGGTAGCGAATCCCCGGGTGTTGATGGAGTTAAAAGTAAGACTCCCGGTACTGGTGGTTACCCCTTTTATATGGGCAATGGATTCAAAAAAATTGGGGGCTGCTGATTGTTGAATGGCCAGGATGTCCATCTTCTCAACGGTAACCGGTGATCGCATAATACCTTCTTCCACCCTGGAGGCGGATATCACAATTTCTTGTCCTAGTAGTACATTCTCCGCTAGCTGGATGGCCATTCCGGTTGTTTCATTTTGGGTAATATCCATTTCCTGGGTTATGAACCCGATCATTGATATACGCAAGGTGAAAGGAGGAGGCTGTTGTATAGAAAGTTTAAAATTGCCATCAGTATTGGTAATGGTACCGATTATCTGGTCTTTAACCACGATATTTACTCCGATCAGTGACTCTCCTGTCTGTGCATCAGCTACACTTCCAGTGACGGTGGTTTGGGCATTGATGGTGGTGGTGGCTCCTGTAGCCATGGCCAATAAAAGTGCCAGGGAAAGAAACCTAATATAACTTTTCATGGGCTGTATGCTTTTATATTAACATTTTGCCAAATACTGGCCTGTAAAAAAGTGAAATTCAAATTTTGACAATCCCTAAGGGATGCCTAATTACAATTTATATAAAAAATGACAATTAACAGTCAAAAAATACTAAAATAAGCTTATGTTGGGTTATCTACGGAATCTTTACGAAGATATTCAACAAATTTATCACACAAATCATTTAACTCCTTTGACATAAACTTATCTCCTGTAGCATTCAGAATGTTCTGTGCCATACCGCCCATAGTATCTACATAAAACCGCTTCATTTCATTGACAGGCATATCCTTGGTCCATAAATCAATGCGCAGGGTATTGGACTGTTGATGGTCCCATAAGGAGATTGCTATTGATTTTGTTTCTGATGGTTTATTTCCCGGCTGGTCTGTGGCTTGCCAGTATATTTTGTCAGGAATGTTTTCCTGGTCAAGTTCAATGGTAAAGTTAATTTCTGATTTTTTCACAAAATTCAATTTTGATTATTAGATGATCATTTCAGGAATATCATTGGCTATTATCAATTTGCCTGAGGTAGCCTGCTCAATTTCTTCAACGGAAATACCAGGTGCTCTTTCCAAAAGCCGAAAACCTCCTTCAGAAGCAATCTCCAGTACTGCTAAATCTGTGATAATTTTCTTTACGCAATTTAACCCGGTAATGGGCAGCGAACATTGTTTTAGCAGTTTTGAATTTCCGGAGCGACTGACATGTTGCATGGCGACTATAATATTATCTGCAGAAGCAACCAGGTCCATAGCACCTCCCATACCTTTTACCATTTTTCCCGGAATTTTCCAGTTGGCGATGTCTCCGGTTTCAGAAACTTCCATGGCTCCCAGTATGGTAAGGTCTACGTGCCCACCTCTTATCATTCCAAAGCTTTCAGCTGAATCGAACAAAGAAGATCCCTGAAGCATGGTAATGGTTTGTTTGCCGGCATTGATCAGGTCCGGATCCACTTCCTTTTCCAAAGGAAAGGGGCCTATTCCCAACAGTCCATTCTCTGATTGGAGCACCACTTCAATATTTTGGGGCAGATAATTGGCCACCAATGTGGGTATACCTATACCCAGGTTTATGTACCACCCGGTCTGTATTTCCTGGGCGATCCTTTTTGCAATACCAATTTTATCTAGTGCCATACCGGTGACTTTAAGGTCCAGCTATCGGGTAGTGTATTGCTCGATTCGTTTTTCATAGTTGGTCCCTTGAAATATTCTCTGTACATAAATACCCGGAGTATGAATATGATTCGGATCAAGTGTTCCGGAAGGCACCAGTTCCTCTACTTCTGCTATGGTAACCTTACCAGCAGTTGCCATCATGGGATTAAAATTACGAGCGGTTCCTTTGAAAATCAGATTGCCGGCAGTGTCTCCCTTCCAAGCCTTTATCAAGGAAAAATCAGCTTTTAGCCATGATTCCAACAGGTATTCCTTACCATCAATTGTTCTTACTTCTTTACCATTTCCAACCTCGGTGCCGACTCCTGCGGGAGTAAAGAATGCCGGTATTCCTGCTCCTCCTGCTCTAATTCTTTCTGCCAGGGTTCCCTGAGGGAGTAGCTCTACCTGAAGTTCACCTGATAATAGTTGACGTTCAAATTCCCGGTTCTCTCCTACATAAGATGAGATCATTTTAACAACTTGTCTGGTTTTTAGTAACAGGCCAATGCCAAAGTCATCAACACCCGCGTTGTTTGATATACAAGTTAAGTTTTTCACCCCTGTACTTAAGAGAGCAGTGATACAGTTTTCGGGAATTCCGCATAATCCAAACCCTCCCAACATTAATGTACTGTAGTCTTTGATATCCCGTACCGCTGCCCCGGCATTTTCAACTACCTTGTTAATCATGAAAATCTCTATTTACTTTTTTCACCTAAGATGGAACGGACCTCCTTGCTATCTTCTACCAATTGGTTGGTTAATGCTTCCAGATGTTCGAATTTCATCTCTGGTCGAATTTGTCTGATAACTTCAACTCTCAGATCATCTCCATAAATTTCACCCTCAAAGTTGAATATATGCACTTCAATACTTTTGGGTTGCTTGCCTAGCGTAGGTTTAACCCCAATATTCATCATGGCAGGCATCTTTGTTCCCCGAACATGAGCCTGCACAGCGTATGCGCCATTTGAAGGCAATAGCTTGTATTGCTCATCAATTTCAATATTGGCAGTAGGAAATCCTATTTTTCGCCCCAATTGTTGACCTTTTACCACTTTTCCGGAAAACTCATAGGGCCTGCCAAGCAGTTTGTTGGCCAAATGTATTTGATGGTTCAATATATATGCACGGATCTTGGTGGAACTTACTGCAATATTATCCACGTCTTTTTTTGAAATTTCAAATACTTCAAATCCGAATTCCCGGGCATTTTCTTGAAGGTACTTGAAGCTGCCTTCCCGATTTTTCCCAAAGCGGTGATTGTATCCAATGACCAGTTGGCGGGTTCCGATTTTTTCAATTAGAATGGATTTAACAAATTGCTCTGAGGTGATCCGGGAGAACTCTTGGGTAAATGGGATCCTTATTAAATGATCAATACCCAATGTTCTCAGCTGTTCGGATTTTTCCCGAAAAGTAGTCAGCAGTTTTATAGGACTTCCCGGGTTCAACACATATTTTGGGTGTGGCCAGAAAGTTAAAAGTACTGTTTCGCCTCCTTTTGACCTGGCCATTTGGTTTAACCTTTTCAGAATCTTCTGATGCCCAATATGGACCCCATCAAAGGTCCCATTGGTGACTACCGCATAGGGTATTTTTTCAAATTCCTGAAGGCCGTGATAAATGCGCATAGGTTCATTTAGTAGCAGACAACGTTTGTAATAACTCTTCGAGTTGATATGCCTGTGAAAGTGCAAAAGATCCGATTCTTGTACGTATTAAACTGGACAGATAGGCACCTGTTCCCAGGTTTGTTCCTATATCTCGTACCAAACTTCTAATATAGGTTCCTTTTGAGCAAACAACCCTAAATTTGACTTCGGGTATGGTGCAATGGGTTATTTGGAATTCTTTTATTTCTACAGTTCTGGGTTTCAATTCAACCTTTTGCCCTTTTCGGGCCATGTTGTATACCCTTTGCCCATCTACTTTTACTGCAGAATAGACTGGTGGGATTTGTTGGATGTTTCCAATAAATTCATAGGTGGCATTAACTATCTGCTCTTTTGTAATCTGTGAGGTGCTCTGGCATGAATCGAATTCAGTTTCCAGGTCTATTGAGGGTGTAGTCTTACCCAGGACAAAAGTCCCTTCATACTCTTTTTCAAGTGCCTGGTAGTTATTGATTTCTTTGGTCATTCTTCCAGTACAAAGAATCAATAAACCTGTAGCCAAAGGGTCAAGTGTTCCAGCATGACCAATTTTCTTAACCCTAAGTGCACCTCTTAACTTTTTCACTACATCAAAGGAGGTCCATCTATATGGTTTGTCTATCATTAACATACGGCCATCTTGAAATGATTGTGGATCGATCATAAGGAAATTATAATGGCAATGCTTCCAATTGCAAAACAATAAAATGCAAAATATATGAGCTTTCCCTTTTTGACTATTGAAATCATCCATTTACATGCTGCCAGGCCTGAACAGAAAGCAGCTATAAAACCAATAACCAATACCCAATTAGAAATGCCCTCAGTCATTTCCGGGTTCTCTAAGAAATCAGATAACTTAAGTGCAGATCCACCCAAGATGGGTATCAATACCATTAAAAAGGAAAACCTGGCTGCCTGGCCTTTTTCAACGCCCATTAATAGAGCAGTTGAAATGGTGGCTCCTGATCTTGAGATGCCTGGAAGTATTGCAACTGCCTGTGAAAGACCAATTAGCAAAGCCCGTCCCCTGGTTATTTCACCGCTTCGTTTCGGTGCATAATAAGTCAATGACAACAACAGGCCGGTTATTAATAACATGAAACCTACTAACAGAATCTCGCCGCTAAAAAAGCTTTCAATTTCTTTGTCATAAGTTAACCCAATAATTGCAATTGGGACCGCCGAAATAATAAGGTTGATGGCAAAATCAGTAGCATCTTTTTTTAATTGAAACAGCTCTGTTAGTAATAACCACAAGTCTTTTCTAAAAACCACAATGGTACTTAAGCATGTTGCACTGTGTACCACCACCGAAAAAAGCAGGTTGTTTTTAGTTTGTATGCCTAAAATAGCCACACCAATCTCAATATGACCGCTGCTGCTAACTGGTAAGAACTCTGTTAAGCCCTGTATTATTCCCAGGATAATAGCATCAATTGCGGTCATTTATCTTTTTGTGGATTATGCATGATGGCAAAGAATTGAAAGATAAATCCAGCCATAACCACTATCGGGCCAAGAGTTAGTCCCAGAAACCCAAAACCATAGGGCTCAGAATCCAAAGACATTATGATGAAACCAACCACCGAAATGGTCAGGCCGATTAGCATCAGCAAGTAGTTTTTTCTTCCGAAAGGTAATCGATTATTACTCATGACTAATAGAGTTCGTCAAGTGACATTTTTAAATATTTTCTAATTGACCACAAAGTGCTGAATAGGCCAATGGCTACTCCTAAAATTACAAGTGCTGCAAACAAGATCATAACATTTCTAATATCGCTTATAGCATTAAGGTCTGGAATTTGAATAATAGCGTATTCTAGTAAAGCATATAAAAAGACTGATGCGATAACTCCCGATAGGAATCCATGCCTTAATGACCTCCATAAGAAGGGTCTTTGGATAAAACCACCGGTGGCTCCAACAAGTTGCATGCTTCTTATTAAAAAACGCTGAGAGAACAGTGCTAATTTAATAGTATTGTTTATTAAGATTACTACCGTTAATAAAAGTAATACAAAAAACCCCAACAGTACCAATCCTATTTTTGCAGTATTTCTAATAATGTCTGAAATGATGTTGTCGAGATAGCTAACTTCAAATACGCCATTAATTGATTCGATCTCAGCTTTTACCTGATTGATATTCAAGCTGTCAAGATATGCAGGTTTCAGTTTTACCAGGTAGGCATCCCTAAGTGGGTTATGCCCAAGAAACTCTTCAGGGTTTTCTCCGGCTTTGAGCGAAAAGTCTTTTAATGCCTGCTCCTTTGAAATGAATGTTATTTGAGGTTCATCTTGTTTTACCAAGGTAAAATCTTTATCGGCAAGGGTTTTATGGATGCCAATTACTCTGCTTTCGGAAAGTCGGTTATCAAGATAAACCTGAACTTCCACCTGCTCCTTAATAAATTCACTTAGTTTCTTACTATGAATGAATAGCAAACCAAACAGGCCCATGACAAATAAAGCCAGAGTTATGCTAAAGATGACGCTAAGATAAGGGTAGGATCCCAGCCTTTTTTTTCTACGGGTAAGTTTCTTTTCCAAGGTGCATAAAGAAAGTCCAAATTTAAGAATTTATCGCTAAAAAAAGGACAAAAAAAATCCCGCTGTTTTATGGCGGGATTTGAAACTTGAGTTTAACCCGGATTATGCACTAGAAATCTATTCCGAGCCCTAACTGATTACGCCAAAGCCGTCCCGTTGGGGCAATCTAGGCACTTGCTCGATTTTTTCTACTCACCATAACGGTGCTATGTTTCCGTTGCAAAAACCTGTGCGAGTGCCTATATTACAGCCATTTAGGGCTGTCACTACGAAGTCTAATGCATAATCCGGGTTTGATGTCTTATTTGTTTTCCTGGATAATTTCCAACTTTTTGATGATATCCGGACTAGATAGTTTTTCCAAAGGGGTAATCTCTTGTTGGTTATCCAAAACTCTGTAGTAAGTGCCGTTATAGAAAATAAACAGTTGCTTGCCATTTGCTGAGTTCAACTCTAGAATTTCATAAGGGTTGTCCCTGAAATCACCGTACAGATATAATTTCCCGCTAAAATACTGATAGTGAAACATATCGACGTCTCTTTTAGCGGTCTCAATTTCCACTATGTTGTTGCCCATTAATCCTTCTTGCGCAAGTCCTGCATTGGGTGCTTCAAAAGATTCCTCAACATCTGACTCATCCAGCTCAGGTATAACCAATGTAGGGCTATTTATTACTGGACTTAGTTCTTCAGTAGTTTTTTGAGCGGTATCATCTTTAGATGGAGTCACCGGCTTGCTGATGGCAACTGACTGTGTTGTAGTATTAATTTTAGTCGTTTTTATCTCTGAAGATTTGGCTTCCGGTTTTTTAACAACCTCATTGGATTCAATTAATTCATTGCTTTCCCCGATGATAACTTCCTCTGATGTCTCTGCTACTACTTCTGTCTCTGTTATTACTTCTGCTTGAACATGAGCCTCGTCAACAGTTATGGAACTTGTTTCTTCTGAAGGCGAAAGAAGATATAAGTAAGCACCCAAACCTATGATACCGGAAATTACAATGGCGGTAGCGGCCGTGATTCCTACTACTCCGCTAGGCCCAGCACTTACAGCGACCTGGTCTAATTGAGTTTTCAATTGGGTTTTTCTAAAATCCTTTATCGAATGGATTATGTCTTGTTGCAGATTGAATTCAGACCGTAGTACCGGGTCAGTATGAAGCTGCATTTCAAACTCTTGCATCTGGTCTGGGCTCATGTCGCCATCCAGGTATGATGCAATGTTCTCACTATAGTTTTGATATTTGCTCATGTCAGTCTAAGAAATCACTGGCTTTGTATAAGGATTTTACTAAATGATCCAGTCTTTTTTTGCACTTGTATTTTTTTGTTTTCGCGGTATTCGTACTTGAAAAACTAAGCTTATCGGCTATATCACTCATTGACAATCCGTCGAAATAATAATAAGTCAATACTTTTTGACAGGTTTCCCCTAATTGTTCGATGCACGCTCTTATTATCCTACCTCTTTCCTCCCGGTCGTGCTCCATATATTGAGTTCCATCATGAGGCTCATGACTCAATCGACTTTTTCTATCCAACTCCTTCCTCCAAAGATTTTGACAAATACTATAGAGATAGGTGCTTATTTTCGAAGTCAATACCAGCTTGCCACTTATGGCCTTTTGCCATAAAACTATCAGTGCCTCCTGATATATATCCTTGGCCTCATATTCCGTGCCACTATTTGATGTGACTAACTTAATCATCATCCTATAGTACTTTTGATATAGGTACTCTAAAGCAGATTCATCTCCAACCTTCATCCTTGCCAAAATATCAGCATCTTTCATCACCTCTGCCTTTAGTTAATACAGAATTACAGTAAAATGTAACCGACCCCTTCATCATTTTTCTTAGATACCTTAATCTGGACTTCATAGAAGGCTAAAATTACGGTTAAAATCTTTCAATTACTAAGATATAATAAGCAATCAAAATCCAAATCTTACATAGTAATTTTTAGTAGTTAACCTATTCAACAACGCGGGTTATAGTTGATTAATGGCTAATGGAAAGCCATGGTATGTTTTTAGTAAGGGGTAATTACTAAGGACACTGGTTTCTGTAGTTGCCAATCTTCTATTATCAATTCATTCCTTACATTTATATCCTTAGGGTGTTTTCAACTTCTGATAGGCCTTCCCTTTAAACCCGGATTATGCACCAGAAATCTATTTTGATGCTAAACGGGCTATATGGCAATCACTTTCAAGCTTACTACACCATCCGGATTGGACCAATTCGGAACATTGTCTCTATAAACACCTATTGGCTAAAAACAAAAAAGGAGTTGAACAATGCCCAACTCCTTAAATAACCTCATTTTGTTTATCAAAGTTTCTGAAGTAGCTCTGATGTATGTTCAGTTTCAATTTCAACCTTGATTTCTTTGGAGTCATCGATCATAGACTGTTCATTATGGTTAACAACTGCAATATGGGGTGCTATTACCAGTGAAACTATTGACATTAGCTTTATAAGAATATTCATCGAAGGTCCGGAGGTGTCCTTAAATGGATCACCCACTGTATCTCCAGTTATAGATGCTTTATGAATTTCTGAGCCTTTGTAATGCATTTCTCCATCGACCTCAACACCTTTCTCAATAGCCTTTTTGGCGTTGTCCCAAGCTCCCCCAGCATTATTCATGAATATGCCCAATAGCACACCGGACACAGTCACACCGGCTAGAACACCTCCCAATACTTCAGGTCCAAATGAAAACCCAACAAATACCGGAACCAGCAAGGCTATGGCCCCAGGAGCAATCATTTCTCTAATTGATGCCTTGGTGGATATCTCCACACACTTTTCATATTCCGGCCGGGTCTTATACTCCATTATTCCAGGAAGTTCCCTAAACTGTCTTCTTACTTCGTTGACCATCTCCATAGCGGCTCTACCAACTGCGGCAATTGCCAGCGACGAAAATATAAATGGGATTACTGCGCCTATAAACAGGCCGGCAAAAACATTGGCTTTATAGATATCAATACTATCGATGCCTGCAATGCCTACAAAAGCTGCAAATAGAGCCAAAGCAGTCAAAGCCGCAGAGGCAATAGCAAATCCTTTACCAGCAGCGGCAGTGGTGTTACCAACAGCGTCTAACTCATCCGTTCGATCTCTTACCTCCTTTGGTAGTCCACTCATCTCAGCCAGTCCTCCTGCATTGTCAGCAATAGGACCAAAGGCATCAATAGCTAGTTGCATGGCGGTAGTGGACATCATGCCAGCTGCACAAATGGCAACTCCGTAAAAACCAGCTAACTCAAATGCGGTATATATTCCTATGGCTAATACGATAACTGGAAGCAAAGTCGATTCCATACCTACGGATAGGCCTCCAATAATATTGGTGGCATGTCCTGTAGATGATTGCTTAACGATTGACATCACCGGCCTTTGACCAATGGAGGTGTAGTATTCAGTAATTATACTCATAAGTGCACCAATTACCAGACCCAAAAATATCGTCCAAAATATATCGGTATTGGTAAATTCGACTCCACGATGTACTAATGATTCAGGAAGCATCCAGTGAACCAGAAAATAGCAAGCAAAAACGGTAAGAATCATCGAGCTCCAATTTCCCATGTTCAAGGCTCTTTGCACGTTGCCTCCTTCTTTTATTCTTACCACGCTAGTTCCGATAATAGAAAAGATTAATCCCATTCCCGCAATCACCATAGGCAATAGGATGGGGCTTAAACCTCCGAACTGATCACTACTAGCATCAATTTCTTGTCCCAGCACCATAGAAGCTAGAATGGTAGCCACATAGGATCCAAAAAGGTCGGCACCCATACCAGCAACATCTCCTACATTGTCTCCAACGTTGTCGGCAATGGTAGCCGGGTTCCTGGGGTCATCCTCTGGAATTCCAGCTTCAATTTTACCTACCAGATCGGCTCCAACATCTGCAGCCTTGGTATAAATACCTCCACCTACACGAGCAAATAATGCGATGGATTCAGCCCCTAAAGAAAATCCAGCCAATACCTCAATCGCCGTTCTCATTTCTACGCCCGTTACTGCGGCAGCTTCAGGCACGAATATTTGAGTTAAAACGATGAACAACGAGCCCATCCCAAAAACGGCAAGTCCTGCCACTCCGAGACCCATTACTGCTCCTCCAGTAAATGAAACTTGCAGTGCTTTGCTTAAACTTGTACGAGCAGCTTGAGTAGTACGCACATTGGCCTTGGTTGCTATTTTCATACCAATATATCCTGCTAAAGCAGAGATGAATGCTCCAATAAGAAATGAAATGGCAATAATAGGATCTGAATCAGGTGCTAAAGTACCGGAGTATGCCAACAACAGGGCGGTGACTACCGCAAAGTAAGAAAGTACTTTCCATTCGGCTTTTAGGAAAGCCATAGCTCCGTCGGCTATAAAAGTGGCCAGTTCCTGCATCTTCTCATCACCCGCGTCCTGCCTGGTAACCCAAAGTGATTTGTATATTAGGGCCACGATTCCCAATATCCCCATGGCCGGAATGATGTAAACAAAATTGTTCATAATTTATATAATTGTATCTGTATATTTTGATCTTTAACCCGGTTTATGCCCTAGAAATCTATTACGAGCCTTAACTGACTACGCCAAAGGCGTCCCGTTGGGGCAATCTAGACACTTGCTCGATTTTTCCTACTCACCATAACTGTGCTATGCTTCAGTTGCAAAAATCTGCGCGAGTGCCTATCTAACAGCCATTTAAGACGCTCATTACGAAGTCTAATGCATAAACCGGGTTTAAAACCCCACAAAGATAGAAGAACGGTGTTGAATTTAAAATTATTACTAAAAAATACCACGGGTTAGGTATAGGGATGATTAACTTCCCTCATTTCGAAATTTATCCAATAACATATTTAGTTGGATCAACTCATCCTTGGAAAAGCAATCAAACATTTTATAGATTTCCTTAATCTCGATATCCGTACTTTCTAGTAGCTGGAGTCCCCGTTGGCTTATGATGATGGCTACTTCACGACGATCATTCCGGTTGCTTTGTCTGGTTATCAGTTTTTTTATACGCAATCTTTCAACGATGCGTGAGGCATCAGACATTTTATCCAACATTCGTTCTTTAATGAGATTGAGGTTGGCTGATTTAGGATGCTGTCCTCTTAATATCCTTAGTACGTTGAATTGTTGCCTGGTGATTCCCTGACTCTTAAAAAACCCGGACATCCTGTTAATTAGGAAACTATGGGTGTAAATGATGTTTACAAGCGTCTTGTGGTTCTCATTTAAAAATTGCTCCTGGACTATTTCTTTCTCAATGCTCATAGCAGTTGAACTTTACCAAGAGCCATTATAACGATTTATTGAGTATTTATAAAATTTAAAAATTCTGCACGGGTATCGGGTTCTTTAAATTTACCACTAAAATGAGCTGTACCTGTAGTACTATTGGTGTCTCCCACCCCCCTGGATGACACACATAGGTGACTGGCATCAATTACTACCCCAACGCTTTCTGTTTTTAAAGTGGCCTTAAGATCCTCAGCAATTTGCATGGTAAGCCGCTCCTGAACCTGTGGCCTTTTTGCATAGTACTGAACAATCCGGTTGATCTTTGAGAGGCCAATTACTTTGCCGCTTGAGATGTATCCTACATGCGCTTTACCAATTATGGGCACAAAATGATGCTCACAGTTAGAATAAAAGGTAATGTCCTTTTCTACTAACATTTCATTATATTGGAATTTGTTATCAAATAATTTTGCGTGTGGCTTGTTCAGGGGATTAAGCCCGCTAAAGATTTCTTTAACAAACATTCTTGCCACCCGTTTTGGGGTTCCCATAAGGCTGTCATCAGTAAGGTCCAGCCCCAACGTCTTCATTATCTCCCTAAAGTGGTGTTCAATATGGGCCATTTTTTCATGGTCTTCCATTTCAAACGCATCTGGTCGAAGCGGAGTCTGAATAGAGCTGGCGACATGCTCCTCCTCAAATTCCTTTGGGTCAACCTCACGCTCCTGGATATTCGACAATGTTTCTTTCTGTTTCATACAATGTGATCTTTAAATCATATTTTAGATCAATTCGTGCCCGTAGTTTTTGCCATATAACCATGGCAATGTTTTCTGCAGTGGGATTCAATTCCTGAAATTCCGGTACATCCCTATTAAAATTTTTGTGATCGAACTTTTGGATTATTTCTTCCCGGATTAGGTCGCTCAATTTTTTCATGTCATAGACGTACCCGGTTTCGCGATCAGGCTCACCAATTAATTTAACATATAGTTCATAGTTGTGGCCATGAAAATTGGGGTTGTTGCATTTGCCAAAAACCTGGTGGTTCTTTTCATCTGACCAACTTGAGTTATGTAAACGATGCGCAGCATTAAAATGTTCCTTTCGTATTACCGCTGTTCTCATAAACCAAACTTACATAAAAGGTTAATTGTTTAATAACGTAGTTGGAGATTTGGCGGTTCCTGACAAACACCTTTAGTGTCAAGTCAAAGTTTTAACGCGGAGATGTCACAAAATATACCCTGGATTATCCGTAGGTTTAGCCTTGATTTGACATTAGTACGTTTTCACCATTTGGTCTCTTTTATTTATTATTGTATTACTAAATTTCAAAGATCTTGCAAAAACAGCAAATTCTTTCATCGGTTCAGCATTATGCGCAAAACAATATGAAGATGTTTACCTCTTCGTCATTTCAAACACACAGCATGGTGCTCCTTCATATTCTCAGTGAATCAACTTTGGACATCCCGGTTTACTTTATTAATACCGGATACCATTTTCCTGAAACTATATCATATAAAGAGCAAATTTCAGAATTATTTGGCATTAAAGTGATAGACCTGTTTCCTCAAACTCCGAAGAATATGCAAAAGGATTCAGTGGGTCGATTACTTTTTACCTCAGATCCGGACTATTGCTGCTACCTAAATAAAACCCAGCCCATGGAAAAAATACTGCAAACACATGATATCTGGATCAATGGAGTAAGAGGTGAACAGAATCAGTTTCGAGGGGCTCTTAATGTGGAAGAGACGGCTCCTTATGATAGTTTACGATTCCACCCAATGCTTGACTGGAACTCAAAGGAAGTGTTTGCCTATATCAACGAATACAATATTCCACGACACCCCTTAGATAAGCAGGGGTACCTTAGTATAGGATGTGAACCCTGTACCCACAAACGACATCCTGATATTGACGAAAGAGATGCCAGGTGGTATGGATTAAATAAAACTGAGTGTGGTTTGCACACGGATCTAATCAAAAAGACGTGAGAGTATTTATTACCGGAGGGGCAGGATATATTGGAGCCGGATTGGTAGACCAACTGGTTTCAAGGCCAGAAATTAACAAGGTAATTGTCTATGATAACCTCAGCAGAGATAATTACAGTTTTTTTCTGGGAGGGGTCTTGAAAAACGCTCATAAGTTACGGTTTGTTGAAGGAGATATTTTGGATTCCCGAAAGTTGAGAAAGCATTTAACCGGGGTAGATGTAGTAATTCACCTGGCAGCTAAAGTAACCACTCCGTTTGCCAATATTGACAGTCATTTCTATGAGCAGGTAAATCACTGGGGTACTGCGGAGTTGGTCTATGCTCTTGAAGAATCAAAAGTAAAGCGGATGATCTATTTGAGTACCACTTCTGTTTATGGGCGATCCAAAGAATTGGCTACCGAAGAAAAGGTTCCTAACCCCAGGACATTTTATGGTATCAGCAAGCTTAGGGCAGAGGAACATGTTAAGCGTTTGTTTGACAAAATGCAGACCTATATTATCAGGTGTGGAAATGTATATGGATACAACAAAACCGTCCGTTTTGATTCGGTAATTAATCGTTTCGTTTTTAACGCCAACTACCAACGGCGAATCTCAATCAATGGCAATGGTACCCAGGCCAGGGCATTCATTCATATAGATACCATTTCTGAGATATTGGCAAACTTAATATCCACTCAGGCAGACCCAGGCATATACAACGTTGCCACCAACAACCTTCGCATTTTGGAACTGGTTGATGTGCTAAAGGGTATCTTCCCGGATCTGGAATTTATGTTTGTAAATCAGCACTTAAACTTACGTGGTATACGGATTCAGCCCAACCAGGCATTTATTTCCCAACTTACTGCCGGCCAACCGACCAACCTGGAACAAGAGCTAAAGGAGTTTATTGAAAAACTGCCATTTGGAGCCCGAACAGATGGATAAATAATTCCAGCCCGGAAGCCCGGAGTACCTACAAAAAGACCAGAGAATATTGCTAGCAAAGTTCCTGATAAACTTCATGAAGATGGTCACCGATCATTTCTGCACTTCGTCCCTCGATGTGGTGACGTTCTACAAAATGCACCAGTTCGCCATCCTTAAATAAAGCGATTGAAGGGGAAGAAGGAGGGTATGGAAGCGTATACTCCCTCATTTTATTCACCGCTTCATGGTCAACACCGGCAAAAACAGTAAATAGCTTATCAGGTTGTTTTTCGGAATCTCTCAGAGATAGCTTTACCCCAGGTCGGGCAGCTCCGGCTGCACACCCACAAATAGAGTTAATAACTACCAAGGAGGTTCCCGTATGAGAATTTAAGTGAGCATCTACTTCCTCAGCAGTTTTGAATTCTTCAAAACCTGCAGCAGTGAGATCTTGCCTCATTGGGGACACTAGTTGTTCTGGATACATTACTGTAAATATTTATAGTTTATAAAAATCCTAATTCTAATTTTGCCGCCTCACTCATCATGTCTTGGGTGTAGGGAGGGTCAAAGGTAATCTCTACTTTGACATCATTTATTTCGGCTATGGTTTTAACTTTTTCTTCTACCTCCGCTGGTATTACTTCAGCTGCAGGACATGAAGGACTGGTCAAAGTCATCAATATATATACGTTGTCAACCGGATATACGTTGATCTCATAAATTAAGCCAAGCTCATAAACATCAACTGGAATCTCCGGATCATAGACGCACTTGATGGCCTCTACGATTTTTTCTTTTAAAGTTGTACTGTCACTCATGATGATTCACTTTTTACATCTTCTTTAGTTAAATAGGCCAGAGCATATAATTTCATTTGCTTAATCATGGCAGCAAATCCATTGGACCTTTGAGTGCCTATGAATCTGTTCATGCCTATTTTGTTGATGAAGTACAGGTCTGAATTTAAAATATCCTGTGGTTTCTGGCCAGAAAATACCCTAAGTAACATACCAACCAACCCCATGGTAATCAGGGTATTGCTATCTGCTTTATACTCTATGGCTCCTTGATGGTAGTTGGCCACCATCCAAACCTTACTTTGGCATCCTTTCACTATATTCTCCTCAGTCCTGAACTCATCAGACAATTGTTTGTTTTTTATCCCTAGCTCAATTAAATACTCCACACACATATCCAGGTCATCCTGAAGAAACGAGAATTCTTCCACAATTTCATCCTGTATGTCATTTATGTTTTTCAACTTCGCAACCTGTTTACGATTGATTCAAGTGACTTGACCAAAATATCAATTTCTTCGATGGTATTGTAAATAGCAAAGGAAACCCGAACTGTGCCTTCTATGCCATAACATTCCATCAGGGGTTGAGTACAATGATGTCCTGTCCTCACTGCTATACCTTTAGCATCTAGCATAATCCCCAGATCAAAATGATGAATTCCTTCCAACACGAATGAAATTACCCCTACCTTCTCTGGAGCGGTGCCGATAATTCGGAAGCCATCAATCCTAGTAAGTGCCTTGCTGGCGTAATCTAGTAAGAGGTTTTCGTGTTTGATTATGGCTTTTTTGCCAATTCTGTCAATAAATTCTATAGCCGTTTTAAAGGCCACAACGTCAGCAATATTGGGTGTTCCCGCCTCAAACTTATGGGGTATATCACTATAAGTAGTTTGATCGAATGAAACTTCTTTGATCATTTCCCCACCTCCCTGGTATGGTGGCATTGCCTCCAGCCATTTTCGCTTTCCGTATAAAATGCCCACTCCGGTAGGTCCATACATTTTGTGGGAGGAAAATGCATAGAAATCACAGTTTAGGTGCTGAACATCAATATCTAAGTGGGCAGCGGCTTGTGCACCGTCTACCACCATGATAGCACCAACCTTATGGGCTTTTTCACCAATCTCTTTTATGGGATTAATTGTTCCCAGGGAATTTGAAGCATGAACTATCGATACAATCTTAGTACGATCACTGAGCATTGAATTCAGTTGACTCCAATTTGCTTCTCCATTATCAAGTAAGGGAAGAACTTTCAGTTCAAGTCCTTTTTCCTCACATAACATTTGCCAGGGCACTATATTGCTGTGATGCTCCATAGTGGTAATAAGGATTTCGTCACCAGGGACTAAAAATTTTCTACCGAAAGTGGAGGCAATCAAATTAATTCCTTCTGTGGTACCTTTAGTAAAAATAATTTCATCTGATTCCGTTGCGTTTATGAAGGAGGCCGCAGCTTTTCGACTTTCTTCATAGGCTACGGTAGCACGCTCAGCTAAGGTGTGTAACCCTCTATGTATGTTGGAATGATCATGCTTGTAATAATGCTCCAACGCCTGAATCACGGAAATAGGTTTTTGATTGCTGGCAGCATTATCAAAATAAATTAGGGGTTTCCCATTCACCTGCTGATGAAGTATCGGAAACGCTGATCTTATTTTGGCCAGATCGTTTAAAACCGCACTTTCCTGGTCGATGGTATTCATGATTCACAACTATAAAGTCTGTCAGAAATTGATTCCTTCAAATAGTCTTTCAATACGGGCAATGATATACGATCTAATAATTCTGTGGCAAAGGCATATAACAACAGTCCTTTTGCTTGTTGTTCATCCAATCCACGAGAGCGAAGGTAAAATACCTGCTCACCATCGATCTGGCCGGTAGTTGCTCCATGGGAGCACTTTACGTCATCTGCCCAAATCTCCAATTGAGGTTTGGTGTTCATACTTGCTTTGTCAGATAGTAGTAAGTTCTTATTAGACTGGAAAGCATTGGTTTTTTGCGCATCCGGTTGAACAAAAATCTTTCCATTGAATACTCCGGTAGCAGCATCGTCAATAATTCCCTTATACAATTCATTGCTGTAGCTATTGGCAATCCGGTGGTCAACTGTGGTATGATTGTCAATGTGATCTTTTCCGTTTACCAGATACAATCCATTGATGTAGGATTCGCAATACTCGCCGTTGATGGTGACATTTAGGTTGTTCCTGATAATCGTTCCACTAGTGGTAACGGTAGTACAGTACAAGTGACTCCGATCTTTTTGATTGATATTGGTATTGTCTACAATAATCGACCCGGAACATTCCGTTTGGGTTTTATAGTAATGCAATTGAGTATCTTCTTCAAGAAAAACTTCACTGGCAACATTATAAAAGGTTTGATGCTCTGGATTTAAGTTTTTGTTTACCTCAACCAGAGTGGCCCTGGAGTTTTTTCCTACCATAATTAAATGACGGGTTTGGGTATAGATGGTGCCCGATTGTCCATCGGAAAAATGGTAGATAATTATTGGTTTATCTATAGTAATATTAGCAGCAATCTTGATTAGAGACCCGGATTGGAAAAAGGCAGTGTTCAGAGCGGCAAACGCATCGGATTGGTAATTTGACAAGGTGGCAAGATGGTTTTTTAGCTCACTTATTTGGGTTTGATCCAGGCGATCAAGTTGCTCTATCTCCAATCCTTCCGGGAGGTCTTCGGATCGGTAGGCAAGTTTTCCATTCAAGTATACAAGCATGTGCCCCTCAAGTTCTGGAATCAGGTGTTGCTTACAGGTAGGGATTGTTTCAGAGTTAACAGGAGCATCCAGTTTTAGGGATTTTAACAGTGCCTTGGTTAGCGGGGTATATTTATACTCTTCATTTTTGGTTAGCGGAAAGCCCTGTTTGGCAAAAGCTCCTATCGCTTTTTGACGCAACTCTTTGATCTCTAGCGATTGGTTACCATTTAAACCTTGGTTGAAGGATTCAAATCTTCCGGTAAAATAGTCCCTTAACTCTCTTTCTGTGATGCTCATAGTATTTAAAACTTGGTTCAACTAGGAAGTTACCTGCTCATCTTCTCTGATCCAGTCGTACCCTTTCTCTTCAAGTTCCAAGGCCAGTTCTTTGGTTCCGGATTTTACAATTTTCCCGTCGTACAATACATGTACAAAATCTGGGATGATATAATCCAGTAATCTTTGGTAATGTGTTACAATCACAGTTGCATTGTCTTTATTTCTAAGGGTGTTCACTCCATTAGCCACAATTCTTAAGGCATCTATATCGAGTCCTGAATCTGTTTCATCCAGAATTGCCAACCTTGGCTCCAATACGGCCATTTGAAATATTTCATTTCGTTTTTTCTCTCCACCGGAAAATCCGTCGTTTAATGATCTGCTGAGTAGACTTTGATCAATTTCCACCAACTTCATTTTTTCTTTTATCAACTTTAGAAATGTGACTGCGTCCATGGCATCCTGCCCTCGATGTTCCCTGATCTTGTTTACAGCGGCCTTTAGAAAATTGGTACTACTTACTCCAGGAATTTCAATGGGGTATTGAAATGCTAAAAACAATCCTTCTCTGGCCCGTAATTCAGGTGTCATATCAAGTAGGTCTTTGCCTAGAAATGAGACACTTCCATCCGAAACGTCATAGGAATCTCTTCCTGCCAATACCGAAGCAAGCGTGCTTTTTCCTGACCCATTTGGGCCCATGATTGCATGCACCTCACCTGCTTTAATCTGTAGGTTAATACCTTTTAGTATTTGCTTCTCTTCAATAGAAGCTTTTAAATTATCTATTATTAGCATTGTAGTTTTAGATTATAAATGAAACGCCAATCAAATCAGCCAACACTGCCTTCCAAGGTTAAGGCAAGGAGTTTTTGCGCCTCAACGGCGAATTCCATAGGTAATTTGTTTAATACTTCCTTACAGTAGCCATTTACAATAAGAGCAACCGCATCTTCAGTATCAATTCCTCGTTGGTTACAATAAAAGATTTGGTCCTCACCAATTTTGGAGGTGGTTGCTTCATGTTCAATATGAGCAGTACTGTTTCTTGTTTCTATATAAGGAAAAGTGTGGGCACCGCATTTATCGCCCATTAAGAGTGAATCGCATTGAGAAAAATTTCTGGCGTTAACAGCCCTGGGCAATACTTGTACCAAACCTCTATAGCTGTTCTGGCTGCTACCGGCGGAAACTCCCTTGGACACGATACGACTTTTGGTATTTTTGCCAATGTGGATCATTTTCGAACCAGTATCAGCTTGTTGCATGTTATTGGTTACAGCCACAGAATAAAATTCTCCAATGGAATTATCACCTTTTAAGATACAGCTGGGGTATTTCCATGTAATAGCTGATCCTGTTTCCACTTGGGTCCAGGATATTTTGGACCCATTGCCCTCACACAACCCTCGCTTGGTTACAAAGTTATAGACGCCACCCACACCTTCTTTGTTGCCGGGATACCAATTTTGAACAGTTGAATATTTTATTTCAGCATTTTTAGCTGCGATTATTTCTACAATTGCCGCATGCAACTGATTTTCGTCGCGCGAAGGAGCGGTGCAACCTTCCAGATAGCTAACATAAGATCCTTCTTCAGCAATGATCAGGGTTCTTTCAAATTGACCGGTATTGGCGGCATTGATCCTGAAATAAGTGGAAAGCTCCATGGGGCAACGAACTCCTTTGGGAATGTAGCAGAAAGATCCATCAGAGAATACCGCCGAGTTTAAGGTTGCAAAATAATTGTCATTCATGGGAACAACTGATCCCATATATTTTCTTACCAGATCAGGATGGTTGTGCACAGCCTCATTGAAAGAACAAAAAATGATGCCCAACTCAGCCAGTTTATCCTTAAAAGTGGTGGCTACCGAAACACTGTCGATTATAGCATCTACCGCGACTCCAGTCAATCTCTTTTGTTCATCCAAAGAAATACCTAGTTTCTCAAAGGTCCTTCTTAATTCAGGATCAACATCATCCAGGCTGTCAAGGCTTACTTGCTGTTTAGGTGCTGAATAATAGATAATGTTCTGATAGTCAATCTCAGGATATTTTACATTAGGCCATTTTGGTTCTGTCAAAGATTGCCATTTTTTGAAGGCTTTGAGCCGCCATTCCAACATCCATTCGGGTTCATCTTTTTTAGATGAAATCAAACGTACGATGTCTTCATTTAATCCTTTTGGAGCCGAGTCATTCTCTATGTTAGTCTCAAACCCATATTTGTATTCTGAACTGGTAAGTTTATCTAGTATTAGATTGTCTTTGCTCATAATTGATCAACAAACCGTTAGCGGTTTGCTGTTTTCGCTGCAAAATTAAACAATAATATGTCAATAAGGTTTGCATATCTATAATTATAATCTATTGCACATCAACCTTATTTATAATTAATCTAAATAACAAATTATTTACACCAATCACAATAAAGTGCTCTCAAAAGTTCCATTTATTACCAGGAAATTTCTCTAAAGTGCCAAACTCAAAGCTCCAGGCTTATATGCCGGTTGAGGCTTTCTTCCAGAGATATGAATGTTTCGGTCCGGCGAATGCCATCAATTTTTTGTACTTTATCATGGAGTACATCCCGAAGGTGTTTGGTGTCTTTGCAATGTAGCTTTACAAAAATGCTGTAATCGCCGGTGGTATAATGTATCTTAACTACCTCTGGCACCTCACGTAATTTTAAACAGACTTCATCATACAAGGAGTTGCGTTCCAGGTATATACCTAAAAATGCCGTTAGGTCCCAACCTAATTTGCTGTAATCCATGCTTAAGGTAGTCCCCTTAACGATTCCCATCTCTTCCATTTTACGCATACGTACGTGTACGGTACCGCCGGATACAAAGACCTTTTTGGCAATTTCCGTGTAAGGAGTCTTGGCATCTTCCATTAAAAGCTCTAAAATCTTCAAATCGATTTTATCAATCTCATAATTTTTGCTCATAAGAAAACATATTGGTTATAAATCGTCTAATGAAAGTGAATCAATATTATCAATTTTATAAAAATTAACAAATATTTTTATAAAATTTACAAGCCAGTCGATTTTTTTCTTAATTTTGGCCTGTTATTCATACACTGTAGGGTGATGAAATTGGCAGACATGCCCTCCTGTCTCGGGGGTGAGGATAATGGGATAAACATAGCATAATGGCCTCCCTTTGGGAGGTTGGGGTTGACCACCAACACTCTATTTGTGCTAAGGCTAACCACCTCGTGGAGGTTCGAATCCTTCTCCTACAGCTTTTGGATTAATGTTGTTTGTAAAAAAGGTCTGCTTTATCAGCGGACCTTTTTTAGTAGAACCCGGATTATGCACCAGAAATTTATTCCGAGCCATAACTGACTACGCCTTTGGCGCAGCCATTTAAGGCTTTCAATACGAAGTCCAACGCATAAACCGGGTTGAATGCCATCGTTCTAGTATACCATAATTAGGAATTATTTAATTTTTTCCGTTATTTTCTGAACTCCAACTTAGAGCGAATATGAAAGAACATGTGTGGTTGAAGCATTATCCGCAGGGAATACCCCATACAATCAATACCCAGCAATTCAAATCCGTTTTGGAACTTTTCGAAGAATCCGTGGCTAAGTATGGGGATGCCCCGGCATTTGAGAACATGGGAAAGCGCATCAGCTTCAATCAGTTAGATGAGTTTTCTAAACAATTTGCGGCCTATATTCAGACATCCACCCAATTGGAAATGGGTGATAGAATAGTCATCCAGATGCCTAATCTATTGCAATATGTAGTTGTAATGTTCGGAGCATTAAGGGCTGGCTTAATAGTAGTAAACACTAATCCGCTTTATACCCCCAGGGAGATGAAACACCAGTTTAAAGATTCTGGGGCTACTGCGATCGTCATTTTGGCCAATTTTGCCTATAATTTGGAGAAAGTACTTCCTGACACCTCTATCAAAACAGTGATCATAACTGAAATAGG
>QIMC01000378.1 GCA_003232185.1 Flammeovirgaceae bacterium
TCAATTGGAATTACCAAAACACCTTCAGCCCCGGCTTCTCTAAGCTTTTCTATCACCTCCCAGAAGTCATCCTCCTTCACTACCGAATGCAGTGAACTCCACCCTTCCTGGGCTAACGGCACTATGGTTGGGCTGCGCATGCCAGGAAGTAAGTCTGCTATTCTTGAAATGGATTCATTGGGCGCATTTAGTAGAATATACTTACTACTATTGGCCGCCTGAACTGAGTTAATTCGAAAAAGAAATTGGTCTAAAATATTACGCTTGGCCTCTGTGAGATCAGGTCGAGCAACCAAAACTGCCTCCGACTGCATCACAATTTCAACCTCTGATAAGCCATTGCTAACCAACGTGCTGCCTGTGCTCACTATGTCACATACCGCCTCTGCCAGTCCGATACTGGGAGCGATCTCTACACTGCCAGAGATCTCATGAATGTCTGATGAAACTCCGTTCCTCTTTAGAAAGTCTAATAAAATTTTTGGATATGAAGTTGCAATACTCAGCCCTTCCAGGCTTTGGACACTTTGGTAGTTGAAGTCCTTTGGTACTGCGATAGAAAGACGACATTTTGAAAATCCTAATCTTTTCACTACCTCCAGACTCTCTGTTTTTTCCAGCAGTACATTTTCTCCAACAATACCAACATCAGCTACCTGATCAGCCACATAGCCAGGAATGTCATCATCCCTTAAATACAGGAATTCCACAGGGAAATTAAAAGCCTTGGCTTTCAGCCTTGCAATTTTCGTAGGAAAGGTGATTCCACATTCTTTTATAAGTTTTAAAGAAGAATCACTGAGTCTTCCAGATTTCTGGACAGCCAGTTTTAAAGTATTCACAATGATTTGATTAAAGGTCTAAGAGAAATTAAATATCTATAATTGCGGTTTCCTAATAGCAATGATGGTCAGGGTGATCCCATAGGTGGGGCTTCAACAAAGCAAGTGACGTATTATATATTGATATTATAGACATTTCACTACAATAATAGAACATTTTAGTTCTTCAGAAAAGGATAATTATATTTAATAGTACATTCCAAATAATGTGACTCTAATGCAGGTTTCAGGTTCAAGTTTAGAAAATCGATCTTATGTGGTCAAAAAACTAGCCCAGGAGGCAGGCTTTGATTTCTGCGGAATCTCTAAGGCAGAATTTCTAGAAGATCAGGCAGCATCGGTTGAACAATGGTTAAAATCCGGAAAACAGGGGAAAATGAGCTACATGGAGCGTCATTTTGATAAAAGACTCGACCCTACCCTCTTGGTTCCAGGTGCAAAATCTGTTATCACCTTACTGTATAATTATTACCCTCCCAAAATGCTCCCAAAAGAGCAGAATTTTCATATTGCCAAGTATGCCTATGGCCAGGATTATCATGATATATTAAGAAGCAAACTCCGGACTCTTTTAAAAAATATGAAGACTGCCCTCGGAGATATACAGGGGAGAATTTTTGTAGACTCTGCCCCAGTGATGGAACGAACCTGGGCTCAACGTAGTGGAGCTGGCTGGATCGGGAAGAACAGCTTGTTACTCACTAAAGACGGAGGCAGCTTCTTTTTTATTGCGGAACTCATTACCGACCTGGAACTGAGTCCCGACGGACCCATTGCTGATTTCTGTGGAACCTGCACCCGTTGTATTGACAGCTGCCCAACCGAGGCAATAACTCCTTATCAAGTGGATGGAAGCAAGTGCATTTCCTACTTCACTATTGAATTGAAAGAAGAAATACCCGAGACTGTAAAAGGGAAGTTTAAAAACTGGATCTTCGGTTGTGACATTTGTCAGGATGTATGCCCTTGGAATAGATTCTCGAAACCCCATCGAGAACCGGCATTTTTACCAATTGATGGTTTACTCGACATGAATCAGGAGCGATGGAAAGCACTTGACCAAGAATCCTTTCGAGTACTATTTAAAGGGTCAGCGGTAAAACGAAGTAAATTCACCGGCATCACCCGGAATATTAAATTTGTCAGTAAGAAGAAGTAAAAATTCCCGCCAAATGGCGGGAAAGTTGGGGTTGACTTAAATTAGGCTGGTGTTATACCTGTTGACATAAAGCATCTTTGGATAATCGATTTGTAAATATCTCCAAATCTACCATAACACCATCGCTGAAGTTCTTTGAGCTCCTCTCCAATTAAAATTTTAATCGCCTTACGAAGCTCTTTTTCAAAAAGGTACTTACTAAAACTTACTTTTGATAAGATTAATTTGAAGTATTCAAGCATAATTAAAAGGGTCTAATTTTAATTTTGGATGACTTTAAATATACATAAAAGTTTCACATTTTTTAACAAATTCGACTAGAAATTCTAGAGGCAATTAGATTACCTTTGTACGGTGCCAAAAAGTGGAAAATTCAATTTTTACTCTCTGTAAATGAGAACGAGCTTTAGTCAATTATTAGTATCCGGGTTGGTCTGCTTTTTTTGTGCCAATAGTTTGTGGGGCCAAAGTATTACCGTAAATGTAGGAGCTGGTGAAATTTCCTTGAATGAGGCCTTTACCATAACTGTAGTGGTGAAAAATGATCAGTTGAAGAACTTGAGCGGCTTTCCAAAGATAGAAGGATTGATCAAACGAGGAACATCTTCCTCAACCTCCACACAATTCATTAATGGACAGGTCTCCTCCACTCAAAGCCTAACTCAGAACTATGTAGCCCAACGACAGGGTACATTTAAGCTACCTTCGTTTACAATAAATATTAATGGTCAAGGTATCAATGTGCCTGGCAAGACAATCGTAGTAGGGCCTCCAAAACAGAGAAGAAGGCAAGTTGATCCTTTTGCTAATGATCCCTGGGAAGATTTGTTTGGCAACAGGAGAGGCAATGAAGAATTTATGGATGTAAAAGCTGATGCATTCTTTGCATTGACTATTGACAAATCGGAGGTCTATGTTGGTGAGGGTTTCAATACCAGTTTAGCTCTTTATGTATCTGATCAAAACCGAGCTGATATGGAGTTTTATGATACCAGCAAACAGTTAACCGATATTCTTAAGCGAATCAGGCCTTCCAACTGTTGGGAGGAGAATTTCAATGTAGAAAATATTAAAAGAGAACAGATAACCATTAAGAACAAGCGGTATCAAAAATACCTGATGTATCAGGCTACTTTTTTTCCATTGAATTCCGAACCAATTGAATTTCCTTCGGTAGGCTTGAAGATGATTAAATACAAAATGTCTAAGAACCCATCCTTCTTTGGACCTTCACGCCAGGAGGATTTCAAGACATTCTATACACAATCAAAAACCGTATCTGTCAAAGAACTACCTGAGCACCCTTTGAAGAAGGAAGTAGCGGTTGGAGATTTTCAGTTAATTGAGAAAATAAGTGGCGAACAGTTAAGCACCGGAGAAAGCTTTAGCTATAATTTTAAAATCCAGGGGAATGGAAACATCAGTGCAATCGGGAGTTTAAATTTGCCTGAAACTGATAGGTTTGACCTTTATCCTCCCAATATCCAAAAGACCATTAACAGACGGAATGGTCGAGTTAGCGGGAGCCATTCATTTGGATATTATGCCATCCCAAATGAGCCTGGAGTATATGATCTTGGCGATTACTTTAGTTGGACCTATTTTAACCCCAGGTCTGAACAATACCAAACATTGAAATCAAACATCTCTATTCAAGTTAGTGGTGAGAGTAAGAAAAACGAAGCAATCCTGGCCACTGACCTTGGAAGCTTTTATGATATTATTGATTTGCAAGAAAATATACTAACAAATCGCCATCAGTACGAATTATTGAAGATCTTTGCTAACCTATTTATTTTAGTTATGTTAGCACTTACAGCATTTTTTATCTTCAGAAAATAATTTCATGGGTAATTCCTTTGGAAAACTATTCAAGATCACAACATTTGGTGAATCTCACGGCCAAGGTATTGGTGTAGTTTTAGATGGCTGTCCCGCCGGTTTAGCTATTAATTCGGATTTAATACAGTTTCAACTGGATCGCAGGAAGCCTGGCCAATCCAGAATCACTACCCAGCGTAATGAACCTGACCAATTTCAAATTCTTTCAGGAGTATTTGAAGGAAAATCCACAGGCACTCCCATTGCCATGGTCATTTGGAACAAGGATGCCCGAGGTAAAGATTATAGTCATATTGCTGATAAATTCCGACCCTCACATGCTGATTTTACTTACCAGGAAAAATACGGAATTAGAGATTATAGAGGTGGAGGCAGAAGCAGTGCTCGAGAAACAGCCGCAAGAGTTGCTGCAGGGGCCATAGCCATGCATTTACTGTCTGGGTATGGAATTGAAATACGATCCTATGTTTCACAGGTGGGTGAGATAAAACTTAACCTGCCTTTTCAACAATTGGACCTCAAGCAAATCGAAGACAACATCGTTAGATGTCCACATGCTGAAACTGCACAAACCATGATTGATCATATTGATGCCATCCGTAAGTCAGGAGATTCAATTGGTGGTATCGTAACCGGGGTATTGACCGGCGTCCCTGTTGGTCTGGGCGAGCCGGTATTTGACAAACTTCATGCTCAACTCGGGAATGCCATGCTGGGAATAAATGCTGTAAAAGGATTCGAATACGGCAGTGGGTTTGAAGGAGTGAAAATGAAGGGATCCGAGCACAACGACCAGTTTGAAAAACAAGGAGATAAAATAGTTACTACCTCAAATTACTCAGGAGGCATCCAGGGTGGAATCTCCAACGGACAAGACATATATTTTAATGTGGCATTTAAACCAGTAGCCACTATAATGAAAGATCAGAACAGTATAGATAAAAGTGGACTGCCTACGGTAGTAAAGGGAAAAGGGAGACACGATCCTTGTGTGGTTCCTCGGGCAGTACCTATTGTTGATGCGATGGCAGCTTTGGTACTTGCGGATTGTATTTTGCTAAACAAATCGATAAAATTGTAATGATGAATAAACTGGCCCTACATTGGAGGATCCTAATTGGCATGGCAATTGGCATTGCCCTGGGTTTGGCAGCCATAGTAGGAGGGTTTGGAGACCTTATTCTGGACTGGGTTAAACCTTTTGGTACAATTTTTATCAATCTGCTGAAATTGATCGCGGTGCCCCTTATTCTTGTTTCACTAATCGATGGCATATCAAACCTGACCGACCTTTCAAAGTTGAACCGCATTGGTGGCAAAACCATTGGCTTCTACATATTTTCTACGGTTTTAGCTATATCCATTGGCTTATTTCTGGTAAACATAGTTGAACCCGGCAATTTTTTACCTGAAGAAACCAGAGAAGAGTTACGGATGAAATATGCCAGTGAAGCCAATTTGAAAATGGAAACAGCTTCAGCTGTAGAAGATAGTGGTCCTTTGAAAGTCCTGGTAGACATCGTGCCCGATAATATATTTGGAGCTTTTAGCAGCAATCAAAATATGCTTCAGGTAATATTATTTGCTTTTCTATTTGGGATTGCCATGGTAATGACTCCAAAGGCAACAATATTACCTGTAAAACAATTTTTTAGTGGTGTCAACAGTGTAATCCTTAAAATCGTGGATCTGGTCATGAGAACTGCTCCGCTGGGAGTATTGGCATTGCTTGCAGGGTTGATCGTTGACATTGCGGGAGATGATCCAGCCAGCGCAGTTGATCTTTTCAAAGCACTGGGGATTTATTCGCTAACGGTACTGGCTGGCCTGGCTTTTATGGTATTTATTTTCTATCCTGCAATACTTACCGCTTTTACAAAAATAAAATATCGTGCTTTCTTCCAGGGTATTTTCCCTGCTCAAATGCTGGCTTTTTCAACCAGCTCCAGTGCAGCTACCCTTCCAGTGACTATGGAATGCGTGGAACACAACCTGGGCGTTTCTGAGGAGGTCACTAGTTTTGTATTGCCATTGGGAGCTACCATCAATATGGATGGCACCAGCATTCACCAGGCAGTTTCAGCTGTTTTTATTGCCCAGGCATTTGGACATGATCTAACCATGTTGGATCAACTGGCGATTGTATTAACAGCAACCCTGGCCTCTATTGGTGCCGCTGCTGTCCCAGGTGCCGGTCTGATCATGCTGGTAATCGTATTGGGCGCTATCGGAGTAGACCCTGAAGGACTGGCGTTGATTGTAGCGGTTGATCGTCCCATAGATATGTGCCGTACCATAGTAAATGTAACAGGGGACGCTACTGTAGCCACGTTAGTTGCCAGTACAGAAGGTGAACCGGTTGGAGGCGTAAATCAAGATCAGCTGACGAATGAAAGTTGAGCTTAAGGAGCAACCATCCAATTAAATAGAGAAAACCAATTGGCACCAATATTCGTATAACAAGACAAAATAACTGCAATGGAACAGTACAATCGTGACGAAATGTATAAAAGGACGGTAAATCTCTATATGGAGGCTAACCCAAATCCGAACTCCCTTAAATTTGTAGCAAATTATATGTTGGTAGCAGAAGGCGCTAGTTACGACTTCCCAGACCCAGAAAGTGCTCAGGATGCACCTTTGGCATTGGAGCTGTTCAAATTCGACTTTGTAACGCGTGTATTCTATATGAGCAATTTTGTTACTGTAACCAAGAGTTCTGAGTTTGAGTGGGCCGAAGTACAGGATAAGATCCGTCGACTAATTACCACCCACCTTCAGGAAGACAAACCCCTTTTGAATGAAGAAAATGAGGCTTTAGAGACCTCAGAAAATTCAGAAGAAACCGAATCAATCTCCCTTGAAAACAGAATAAAGAATGTTTTGGACGAATATGTTAAACCCGCTGTAGAAATGGACGGCGGGGCCATTCAATTTCATTCTTTTGATAACGGAGTAGTAAAGGTATTATTACAGGGTGCTTGCAGCGGCTGTCCGTCATCAACCATCACCTTAAAATCCGGCATTGAAAACTTGCTGAAAAGTATGGTTCCAGAAGTAAAAGAAGTTCTGGCTGAAGGAGTCTAGTATTCTTCTTTCTTTTTGTCCATTTTGTTGGCGGTCCACGATGCGAGTATGGACCCGGTAACAACTAATATATAACCCAGTATATCCAGGTTTTCCGGGCCGTTGAATGGCAATGCATCCATTGTAAGTAAGACTTCCACAATTACCAGCACAGTACCGATAAAAGCCGCCCCCACAGCAGTATTATGTAAAATTTGAAACTTCATTTTCTTCTAAAAAAGTGCTTTAACCCAGATTTCTCACAACTTTTCATTTTGTTGAATCGGAGAGAGGATAACTCCTAAGTCTGTTAGCAATATTCTTGCCGGAAAATGTCAAGTGGAAAAACATTTTCGTACTTTCACGGCATTTCTTTATTAAAATTAGGGTTAAAATATTATCGTGGGACGGTATGATTAGCTTTGCCTCGCTGGTTCTGATGGAAATTGTACTGGGAGTTGACAATATTATATTCATTTCCATAATAACGGGTCGACTTCCCATGCGTCAACAGGAAAAAGCCCGATTTGTAGGAATAAGTTTGGCCCTGTTGATACGGATTGCTTTGTTGTTTTTACTCACCTGGTTGATCGGGTTGAACCAAACCCTTTTTGAAATCTTTGAACTGGAGATGACCGGAAGGGACTTGATTCTCATTGCCGGTGGGCTGTTTCTTATTTATAAGAGTACTACAGAGGTACATCAAAAACTAGAGGGTCATGAGGAAAGCAATGGTAGTAAAAGAGTTTTAACCTTTGGCACTGCTATAGTGCAAATAATCCTACTAGACGTTGTATTTTCTTTTGACTCCATACTTACTGCCATTGGATTAGTTCAAAATGTAACCATCATGGTACTGGCAGTGATCATTGCTATGGTGGTAATGCTGCTATCAGCCAACAAGATCAGTAATTTCATCCTTAAACATCCGACTATTAAGATGCTTGCCCTGTCGTTTTTATTGATGATTGGTATCTTATTGCTGGTAGAGGGCTTTCACGTTCACGTTCCCAAAGGCTACGTATACTTTGCTATGTTCTTTAGCCTGCTGGTGGAAGTGCTCAACATTAAGGTTAGAAAACGCACCAGTCCAGTTCATCTAAAGCAAAAATTAAAAGAATAATCAATCTTGTGGCACCGATTGATACTGGTCTGAAATTCTTTCCAATATATCCAGCACCTCATCTTTGTTATCAGCCTGAACCAGTTTCATTCTGACTGATTTAAAATTAGATATGCCCTTAAAATAATTGCTGTAGTGACGGCGCATTTCAAAAATGCCCTGTCTGGGCCCTTTCCATTCCAAAGAAAACAATAGGTGCTTTTTAATTGTTTCTATCCGTTCATCTAACTGGGGCGGGGGAAGCTTATCTCCGGTGCTTAAGAAATGCTTGATCTCTCTAAAAATCCAGGGGTATCCGATGGCAGCTCTACCTATCATCATGCCGTCAACCTTGTACTTATCTTTATATAGTTTTGCCTTTTCTGGAGAATCTATATCACCATTGCCAAATATCGGGATGTGTATGTCCGGATTACTTTTCACTTCTTCAATAAGTTCCCAGTTGGCCACGCCTTTATACATTTGTTTACGGGTTCTTCCATGAATGGTCAACGCCTTAATACCCACATCCTGCAATCGCTTTGCCACTTCCAGAATTTTGATGGTTTTATCATCCCAGCCTAGCCGGGTTTTTACAGTAACAGGCAAGTGTACATTGCCCACGATTTCTTTGGTCATGGACTGCATCTTTGGCAAATCCAGTAGTATGCCGGCACCCGCTCCTCGGCAGGCAACTTTTTTAACTGGACAGCCATAATTGATATCGATAAATTCGGGTGATGCAGCGGCAGCGATAGCGGCGGCAGTTCTCATGGATTCAATTTTCTCCCCAAAGATTTGTATGCCAATGGGTCGCTCATAATCATAAATATCCAGTTTTTGGACACTCTTATAAGCATCCCGGATCAATCCTTCTGCCGAAATAAACTCGGTGTACATTACGTCAGCTCCGTATTCCTTGCAAACAGCTCTAAACGGAGGATCACTTACATCTTCCATAGGTGCCAGCAACAAGGGGAATTCACTCAGCTCTAAGTTTCCTATTTTTACCAATTTGATATTTAGTAATTTCCTGTAAATTTAGGCGAATATGGGAGAAACTGGAAATGACCTGTACTTATTTGGAAATAGAAAGCCATGGTTATCATTGATATCTCTATTGCTAATTTCCTTTGGTGGACTTATTATTGGACAGTTTGTTGCCATTCTGATAGTCACCAAGCTCTATCACCTAAGCCTCATTCAGGTGATGGAAATGGTAACCAACATCTCAGAATACCCGGATTATAAAATAGCTATTTATATTATTCAGGGTCTGTCTGCAGTATTTGCTTTTATTTTAGCTCCATTGGTTTTTTTAAGATTCGTTGAGAAAAAACCGTTAAGCATCCTCAACTCCAGTAAACAGATAGAACTTGTACCAGTAATACTGGCCTTGTTAATCAGCATTGTGTTTATGGCGGTGAACTTCAAAATTGCGGAGTGGAATGCACAGATGGTTTTTCCTGAATTCTTGAGGAATGTAGAAACCTGGATGAGGTTACAGGAAGACAAATTACAAGAAGCTACCTATTTTCTTACCACTATTAATACCCCTTTCGAATTAACTCTGGCTATGGTAGTTATAGCCATCATTCCAGCTATTGGAGAAGAACTGTTGTTTAGGGGACTAATCCAAAACCAGTTACGCAGTTGGACAAGGAATGCCCATTGGGCGGTTTGGATTACAGCAATCATATTTAGTGCTATCCACATCCAGTTCTATGGCTTCGTTCCAAGAATGCTATTGGGCGTGCTCTTTGGGTATATGTACCTGTGGTCTGGAAACCTCTTATACCCTATATTGGCTCACTTTGCTAATAACGGATTTCAGATCTTAATGATTTATCTGTACAGTAGTGAATTTACAGACTTCAATATTGACAATGCAGATACTATTCCATGGACAGTATTTTTTACTTCCAGCCTGATTTCAATAGTATTGGTTCTTTATTACAGGCACCAGTTTTCCAAAACCCACTTAGAAACTGCAGAATGGCAAAAGGTTTACGCTACAAATCAGATACACCAGGCAGAAATAGTGAAATCAGTACTTGATGACCACCAAATGAATCCGGTGTTGATTAATAAGCAGGACTCTTCATACCACAATTTTGGCGAGATAGAGGTCCATGTGACTACAAAATATGCTCAACAGGCAATTCACATTATCGAAAACGACGTCAATTTTGAGTAAATATCCCGATATCTTAGTAAGAGTATTAACAGCAACATTTGGTGCTACAATCATCGTCTTGAGTATTCTTTACGGTGCCTGGAGTTATTTTGGAGTTTTTCTATTTATAGCAGTTCTAACTCAGTGGGAGTTTTATAGGATTGTGCAAACTCCAGGCTCACGCCCGTTGAAAATTTGGGGCAGCCTTATAGGCCTCTGTTTGGTAAGTTGCTCATTTTTATCCATTAGCGGGAAACTGAACTTTGATTGGTTGCTTATTTTAATTCCATTGGGAATGACCACATTTGTGATTAAGCTATTCCAAAAAAATGAAACCAGACCTTTTTTGGGCACTGCTTTTACCTGGTTGGGAATTATCTATGTTGCACTGCCATTTAGCATGTTACACTACGTAGGGTTCGCACGTGGATCCTACGATTTTCAACTAGTACTTGGATGTCTTCTATTACATTGGGCACACGACGTTGGTGCCTACTTCGTGGGGGTACGATTCGGAAAGACCAAGTTGTTCTCAAGATTATCACCCAACAAATCCTGGGAAGGTAGTGCCGGCGGTGCCTTGTTAACCTTACTGGTGATACTAATTGGGTCAAACTGGGCTGATTCATTACAACTGTGGGAATGGTTAACCATTGGTGTATTGGTGGTGGTTGCTGGAACTTTGGGCGATTTGGTTGAATCACAACTGAAGAGAAGCCTGGAAATAAAAGATTCCGGCCATAGTATTCCCGGACATGGTGGGTTCTTAGACAGGTTTGATGGACTGCTGATCTCAACTCCTTTTATCGCAGCATTTTTAAAGTTTTTTATAGCCTAAAGTAGCAATATTGGTTTTCGGTAGGTCTTTGGCAGTAATTTGAAGCAACTTTCTGACCAAAATCATTACATTGCAAACATCATAAACAACGTATTTTGCTATGGCCTATATTGAACCGGCTCCAATAAGTGACAAGGAAAATCCTTTCGAGTCTATGATGTCCAGGTTCCATATTGCTTCTCAGGCATTGGGACTTGACGATGAGGTATACAATGTCCTTAAGTCTCCAGCAAAGCAGGTTCAGGTATCACTCCCTATCACCATGGATGATGGGTCTATTCAGGTATTTGAAGGTTTTAGAGTAATCCATTCAAATATTTTGGGACCGTCCAAAGGGGGACTTAGGTATGATATGAGCGTCCATATGGACGAGATGAAAGCTCTGGCCGCCTGGATGACCTGGAAATGTGCAGTGGTAGACATCCCCTATGGTGGTGCAAAAGGAGGTATCAAATGCAATCCTCGTCAAATGTCCGCCGGTGAAATTGAGCGACTTACCAGGGCTTACACTTTTGCCATGGCGGAAATATTTGGACCAGATCGGGACATACCGGCACCAGACATGGGAACAGGCCCCCGGGAAATGGCCTGGCTAATGGATGCCTATTCAAAAGTACAGGGAATGACGGTTAATAGTGTTGTTACCGGCAAACCTTTAGTGCTTGGTGGTTCATTAGGAAGAGCGGAAGCTACCGGAAGAGGTGTTATGGTGTCTGCTTTGGCTGCCATGGAAAAACTTAAGATCAATCCCTATCAGGCAAGTATTTCTGTACAAGGATTTGGGAATGTAGGCTCTTTTGCCAGTCTTTTGTTGGCAGAAAGAGGATGTCGGATAGTTGCTGTAAGCGACTTATCCGGAGCCTACTACAATGAAAAAGGAATTGATGTGGAACATGCCATTAAATACCGAGACAACAACAATGGTCATCTTGAGGGATTTGAAGGTGCTGAAAAAATATTGGGTGAGGAATTACTGACTTTAAAAGTAGATGTTTTAGTTCCTGCAGCTACTGAAGATGTCATCACCACTGAAAATGCAGATAATATCAAAGCCCGGTTGATTGTGGAGGGAGCCAATGGACCTACCTCTGCCAACGCCGACCCAATCATAAATGATAAAGGAATTATGGTGGCACCAGACATCTTGGCCAATGCCGGGGGAGTCACCGTTTCTTATTTCGAGTGGGTCCAAAACAGATTGGGCTACAAATGGTCAGCAGAACGAGTCAATAGACGGTCAGATCGAATTATGAAAGATGCTTTTGATCGTGTATATAATGCCTCACTTGAATACAAAGTGAGTATGCGGATAGCCGCATACATAGTGGCTATTGACAAAGTAAGCAAGACCTACAAATTCAGGGGTGGGTTTTAATTTGAAGTGAGTATGACCATACATCGGGAAGGATATGTTCCATTGCTGATCACCGCAGTGGTTCTTATAGTTATCAACTTTCTAGTAATTCAGTTTTTTAACTGGCCTGCACCATGGCCAAATTTGACCCATCTGGTCAGCACCTTAATGTTCCTTATGATCCTGCAGTTTTTCAGGAGCCCCAAAGTGAGCACTTCCCTTGATGACCAAATTGTATATGCCCCAGCAAATGGTAAGGTAATTGTAATTGAAGAAACTCAAGAGCAAGAGTATTTCAACCAGACCCGTAAACAAATTAGCATCTTCATGTCTCCTGTGGACGTTCATGTCAACCGGAACCCTATCTCTGGAATGGTAAAAAACTACACCTATCACGCAGGCAAATATCTGGTGGCCTGGCATCCAAAATCAAGTACCGAAAACGAGCGAACTACCTTGGTAGTAGAATCACCACTAGGGGTCGATATTCTTATTCGTCAGATTGCAGGTGCTGTTGCCAGACGCATTAAATGTTACGTGGGGGAAGGGGATCCGGTAACTCAAGGTGAAGAGTTTGGGTTCATTAAATTCGGGTCCCGGGTAGACATATTTTTACCTTTAGACGCACAAATAAAGGTAAATATTGGCGACAAGACCAAGGCTGGCAAGACTGTTATAGCACATTTGGCGTAGGTCAATAAATGACCGCCGGTTTTAAGGGTACTCCAGTCGTTTGTTTGGAAATATCAATAGCTCATGGTTATCCCAGGCATTTCTTTAGCTTTGGATCATGCATTCAACCCGGTTTATAGCTTAAATTACCTACATGAAACAACTAGAATCGTTCCGCAGCGAAATTGAAACCGGATACGGATTCAAAGGTGAATCTTTATTGCTTGGCACCGCTATGCTAGAAGATACCGCAGTGAAACACCTCCCGGTTAAGATGCCTTTAAAAACCTTTAATCGCCATGGACTAATAGCTGGTGCCACCGGGACCGGCAAAACCAAAACTTTACAAGTGCTGGCAGAAGATTTATCTGACCATGGTATTCCAGTATTGTTGATGGATGTAAAAGGTGATCTAAGTGGACTTTCTCAACCGGGCAGTCCCCACCGTAAAATTGATGAACGACATGAAAAGATAGGATCAGAATGGCAGGCTAAAAAATACCCTGTAGAGTTACTTAGCATATCTAAATCAGCTGGTGTAAAGTTAAGGGCCACAATATCAGAATTTGGCCCGGTACTTTTAGGAAAAATACTGGATCTCAACGATACCCAAAGCGGAGTACTTTCACTAGTGTTTAAATATTGCGATGACCATCAGCTTCCCCTGCTTGACCTTAAGGATTTTCGGCTGGCAGTGCAATACTTATCTAACCAGGGGAAATCCGAAATTGAAAAAGAATATGGTCGAATCAGCAGAGCTTCTGTTGGTGCCATTATGCGAAAAATAGTCGAAATTGAAGAGCAGGGAGCCGGTCTTTTTTTTGGAGAACCGTCATTTGATGTACAGGATCTACTCAGGACCAAAGACGGAAATGGATATATAAATATCTTACGTTTGGGAGATATTCAGGGTAAGCCAAAAATGTTCTCCACATTTATGTTATGCCTGCTTGCTGAAATTTATCAGTCATTTCCAGAGAAAGGAGATCAGGAAGTTCCTGAACTGATCATATTCATAGACGAAGCCCACTTGATCTTTAAAGAGGCAAGTAAAGCATTACTAAGTCAGTTAGAAACCATTGTCAAACTAATTCGATCCAAAGGCGTGGGGATCATTTTTGTCACACAATCCCCGGTAGACATTCCATCAGATGTATTGGGTCAATTGGGTATGAAAATACAACATGCATTAAGGGCATTCACTGCTAAGGATCGAAAAGCCATCAAATTGGCAGCAGAAAATTATCCGCTAACGGAATTTTACAATACAGGAAATGAATTAACCAAGCTGGGAATTGGTGAGGCCCTGGTAACTGTACTTAATGAAAAAGGCATCCCTACTCCTCTGGTTCGTACTTTATTAAGAGCACCATACAGTAGGATGGGAATAATAACCGAGGTAGAATTTAAAGAGACCCTTAGTCAGTCTGGACTGATTAAAAGGTACAATGAAGAAATCGACCGGGACAGTGCCTATGAAAAATTAACCAGAAAGTTAGAGCAAGTTGCCAGAGACCAAGACATAGTGGTTGAGAATAGGAGTAAACGAAAGTCTTCAAAACCGGAGCCATCGTTCTTTGAAACGCTCAGTAAGAATACCATGGTCAGGCAACTGGGTAGAACCTTGATGCGTGAACTGTCGAGGGGACTTTTAGGAGTGTTAGGGGCATCAACCAAGAGGCGGCGTTAATCAGTATCATAAGTGGATTATTGCTTATTCAATAAAATGTTTATCTTGAATACGTTGAGATTCCGTCACTTTATCTTGAAACCCAAGGACAATTCTGAGTATCGACTCTTCTGATAAACCAATGAACCTATGAGAATACTAAAAGTCATTGAACTGCTTGCTGAATCGGATAAAAGCTGGGAGGATGCCGCTCAAAATGCTGTAAAGGAAGCGGGTAAATCCCTAAAGAACATTAGGGAAGTAAATGTAAGCAACCACAGTTGTGTCATTGTGAAGAACAAAATCAGCAAGTTCCAGGTCAATGTGAAAGTTACATTCGAGGTAGAGTAGTTAATTAAAAGTAAACTAGATCAATCCCGAGAATGATCCCCAGAATGAATCCAATGGTGCTGGAGCTTCTATAGTTATGGGTTCTTTCCTGACGGGGTGTTCAAATTGTAAGCTGTGGGCGTGTAACCCAATTGCTCGTTCAGGTGATCCTTTATATCCATACTTTACATCACCGGCGATAGGACATCCGATAGCGCTTAGCTGTACTCTAATCTGATGAGCCCTTCCTGTAAGAGGATATATTTCTAAAAGATATTTCCGGTTCTTGGCCAGTAACAATGAATAATCCAGCTGAGCCAGTTTTGATCCCTTGACTTCTCGATTATATCTGGTAGTGCGGTTCTTGATGTGATCCTTTTTCAACCAATGAGTTAACCGATCTGATTCAGATGGTGGAGGGTTTACGGTAATCGCCCAATATTTTTTTCTGACTTTTCTGTCCGCAAATATCTGATTCATTCGAGTAAGTGCTTTAGAAGTTTTGGTGAGCAGCACTACTCCACTAACTGGCCGGTCAAGGCGGTGTACTAATCCTACATACACCTTTCCAGGCTTATTGTATTTTAGCTTCAGGTATTTTTTCACTTGATCTACCAAACTAATATCTCCTGTTTGGTCACCCTGAACCAACAAACCTGGGGGCTTATTTACTGCTAATAGGTGATTGTCTTCGTAAATTATTTCTATCTTATCAGGCACATTTTTCATTCTCAAAATTGGAAATATTTCTCAATATGATCGTAAATAGGCGTTCTTCTCCTTTAAGCCAAAAGAACTCAAAATTTATTTAAGTATCTGTTAAATAGACTATTACCATTAGATATGGCAAAATTAAGTCTAAATATTTTCATTTGGGCATGGTAATGGCAATTTTATTGACGCAGCTTAATCTAGTATTATGAAAAGATTAATGTATTCAATAATCGCAATCTGTTTTACGGCTCATACTTTTGCCCAACAGATACTGCATGATGATATGTTACAAGCTCGTGTTCACTATATGAATTCAGCCAAAGTAAGCTATGTTGCATCGGCTGAAGTGTATCGAACCATTGCAGAGCCAAAACCAGAAATACCTGAAAATATTCGTCTGGCCTTCCTAAAGAAGTTTGAAGGGGCCAGTAGAGTAAAATGGATAATTAAAGAAGACCGATACAAGATTAATTTTATTTTTAAGGGCAGTGAGATGTTTACCTATCTCGACCGGCATGGGCTCTGGATAAAAAGCTTCACCAAGCTTAGACAGAATGAAATTCCTGGACAAGTAGTATCTTATCTGGAGTCACAATATACCGGCTATCAACTTACCAAGCACTATTTAAAGGACACTCCAAATGGGCAGTTCTACACCATTGCCGTCAAAGGAGACGGTGAGTATGTCTGGTTGGAGTTTGATGAAGCTGGGCATGTTCTAAACAGCCCCGCCTGATAAATTTTAAGATATCTAAGAGTAATTGATCCACCTCAATTTCTAGTTGGCTTGATCTTTCGGGATTGAGCCAACTTTTTTTTATTTAGGTTCGTAGCAAAATGCTACGAACAGCTGGAAATGCAGCTTTACATTTTTGTGCAGCTTTCCGTAGCTTGGAGCTACGGAACTAGCTTGAAGCTACGGAACAATTAAATTTCAAAACTCAGAAGTGATATGAAAATCAATCCCGGGGAAATTTTCCTCCACCATTTGCAACCAGGATTTTGTCTCTGCCATAAACACCCATTTCCCATCTTTATCTTTGGCAATATGGCGGTATTTTGAATCGATAAATTCTTTTATTTTTTTCTGGTCATCGCCTGTAATCCAGCAGGCTTTATGTAAAGAAACCGGGTGAAACCTGCATTTTGCTCCATATTCATGCTGTAAACGGTGTTGAATCACTTCAAATTGCAATTGACCTACGGTACCAACTAACTTGCGGGCACCCAGTTCATAAGTAAACAATTGCGCCACTCCTTCATCCATTAACTGTCGAAGTCCCTTATCAAGTTGTTTGGATTTCATAGCATCAAGGTTTACCACTTCCTTGAATATCTCAGGGGAGAAACTTGGAATACCTTTGTAATTTATTTTTTCTCCACCGGTTAAAGTATCTCCAATCTTTAGGTTTCCCGTATCATACAAACCAATGATGTCTCCAGGGAAAGCTTCATCTATTATCTCTTTATTCTGAGCCATAAACGCGGTAACACTTGAAAACCTTATCTTTTTATCCAAACGCACATGATGATAGTTGTGGCCTCTTTGAAAACGTCCTGAACAAACTCTTACGAATGCAATTCGATTGCGGTGTCTCGGGTCCATATTTGCATGGATTTTGAACACAAATCCAGTATAATCCAACTCCTCAGGATGCACCTCTCTCGCTTCAGTAAATCTAGGAAGAGGAGCTGGGGCGATTTGAATAAAACAATCCAATAGCTCTCGAACACCAAAATTGTTTACTGCACTTCCAAAAAAAACAGGAGCGATATTTCCTTCCAAATAGTCTTCAACTTTAAATTCCGGATATACACCATTAATTAATGCTACTTCTTCACGCAGGAGAGCCGCATCCGAATCGCCAATTTCTTCTTCTAACCTTGGATCTGCCAAATCATCTATCTGCAGAATATCTTCGGTAAGCTCATTTTTACTGGATTGAAACAACAGTAGCTTCTTTTGGAAAAGGTCATAGACACCTTTGAAAGACTTGCCCATGCCAATTGGCCAACTCAGGGGGCGCACGGATATATTTAGCTTTTTCTCAATTTCGTCTAACAAGTCGAATGGATCCTGCCCCTCCCGATCCAATTTGTTAATAAACGCCATTACTGGAGTCTGACGCATCCGACAGACCTCAATAAGCTTTTCAGTTTGAGTTTCTACCCCCTTGACACAATCAATGACCAATATGGCACTATCAACCGCCGTCAGTGTGCGGTAAGTATCTTCAGCAAAATCTTTGTGCCCTGGGGTATCAAGCAGGTTAATTTTAACATTTTTGTATTCAAACCCCATAACTGAAGTAGCTACAGATATACCTCTCTGTCGCTCTATCTCCATAAAATCTGAAGTAACATAACGATCAATCTTGTTGCTTTTTACTGCTCCTGCCTTCTTAATAGCTCCCCCAAACAACAATAGTTTCTCCGTCAAAGTGGTTTTACCTGCATCGGGATGACTTATTATGCCAAAGGTTCTTCTGCGTGCTATTTCTTCAATAAATTTCATAGGCTAAAACGATCCGCAAATGTAGGGAAAATAGATATATAAACATGGATCAGATGAATGTTAAACTGTCAATTCAGTGCTACCCGAAGCGGCATCGTGCTGATTTTCCTGACAATTTGGCACAAATATTTATCTAAAATCCTGTTGGCATAACCCTTGATGGTATAGTAGATGACGAAAAATAGATTCAGCGTAGGCTGCTAATTATATAGAACATTAATAACATGGGAAAAATTATAGGAATTGATTTAGGAACCACAAACTCATGTGTTGCGGTTATGGAAGGCAATGAGCCGGTGGTAATACCTAATAGCGAAGGCAGAAGAACAACACCGTCAATTGTGGCCTTTCTGGAAGAAGGGAATGGAGAACGTAAGGTGGGTGATCCTGCAAAACGACAGGCTATTACCAATCCTACCAATACCATTAGTTCTGTTAAACGATTTATGGGGAAAAAATTCTCTGAAGTTTCTGATGAACGCAAAAATGTTCCTTACAAACTTGAGAAAGGGAGTAATGATACGGTTAGGATAAAGATCAGTGACAGACATTATACACCGCAAGAGATCTCGGCAATGATACTTCAAAAAATGAAGTCTACTGCTGAAGACTATCTTGGAACTGAGCTAAAGGAAGCGGTAATAACAGTGCCTGCTTACTTCAACGATGCTGAGCGACAAGCCACCAAGGAAGCTGGTCAAATTGCCGGTTTGGATGTAAAGCGGATAATCAACGAACCAACTGCTGCCGCATTGGCCTATGGTTTAGACAAGAAGAATAAGGAAATGAAGATCGCAGTATTTGATCTTGGTGGAGGAACTTTTGACATCTCAATATTGGAATTGGGCGACGGAGTATTCGAAGTAAAATCCACCAATGGAGATGTACATCTTGGAGGTGACGATTTCGATGCAACAATCATGGATTGGTTAGCTGAGGAGTTTGAGAAAGATGAGGGAATTGACCTGCGTAAAGACCCTATGGCACTACAACGCTTAAAAGAAGCAGCAGAAAAGGCAAAGATTGAGCTTTCCAGCTCAACCAACTCAGAGATCAATTTGCCTTACATCATGCCGGTTGATGGCATTCCAAAACACCTGGTGAAAAGCTTGAGCAGGGCAAAATTCGAACAGCTTGCTGATAATCTGTTCAAAAGAGCCATGCAACCGGTAAAGAAAGCCATGAAAGATGCTGGTCTTTCTCCTTCTGAAATTGATGAAGTAATTTTGGTAGGTGGATCCACCAGAATCCCTAAAGTACAGGAAGAAGTAAAAAAATTCTTCGGTAAAAGCCCCTCTAAAGGAGTTAATCCAGACGAAGTAGTTGCTATTGGTGCAGCTATTCAAGGTGGGGTATTAACCGGCGAGGTGAAGGATGTACTGCTACTGGATGTGACCCCATTATCATTGGGTATCGAGACCTTAGGCGGAATGTCGACCAAGTTGATAGAATCCAACACCACCATCCCAACTAAGAAGTCTGAGGTATTTTCCACTGCCGCGGATAATCAACCCTCGGTAGAAATTCATGTTTTGCAAGGAGAAAGACCCATGGCAAAGGACAACCGTACCATAGGACGATTCCATCTTGATGGAATTCCACCTTCAGCAAGGGGTGTTCCTCAGGTTGAAGTAACCTTCGATATTGATGCCAATGGCATACTAAATGTATCTGCCAAGGACAAGGGAACGGGTAAAGAACAAAAAATCCGTATTGAAGCTTCTTCCGGTTTGACAGACGATGAAATCGAAAAAATGAAGCAGGAAGCAGAGGCCAATGCAGAGGCAGACAAGCAAGCCAAAGAGCAAGCAGATAAAATCAATGCCGCTGACTCACTTATTTTCCAAACTGAAAAGCAGTTGAGCGAATACGGCGAGAAGTTGTCAGAGGGGAATAAGCAAGCCATCGAAGAAGCCTTGGCTACTTTAAAAACTGCCCACGAAGCTCAAGACCTGTCAGGTATTGATGTTGCGATGGAGGGCTTGAACAAAGCCTGGGAGGGAGCCACACAGGAAATGTATGCTGCTTCACAAGAAGGTGCAGCAAATGGGCCTGAAGCCAATGCCGAAGCAAGTACAGATGGTGGAGGAGATGATGATGTAAGTGATGTAGAATTTGAAGAGGTAGAGGACAAGGATAAATAATCATCCAACATAACCCATTAACCCTTGTAGTGTCATGGTTTTATCATGACTACTGCAAGGGTTTTTTTTATTACCATTTTAGCATCTAACTCAGGAAACTCGTTACTTAGGTATGTACAATAAATTCATTACTGCCAGCTTACCATGAAGTCCCAATTCACCAGTTTACTACTTGGGTTGTCCCTGCAGGTTTTTGGATTACAGCAGTACCCTGTTCACATCTATCAGGAGACCACCGAGAACGGAGGTTTCCAATATTTCGCACACAATCTCGACCTGGCACCCTACCAACTGGAAATTGAGTTTCCTGAGTTAATTAACCTAAAATCCAATAATCCATTACCCTACTATTCCATTGTATATCCGGGAGATCCTGTAGCTCTTTTCCTACTTGAACCAAAAACTCCTGGAAATACCTCCTTTAAATCCAGTTACAAACTAGCTATGGGAGACCCTGATGCAATAATTGATACGGGTTTTGTATACACTTTGCCCTATGAACATAATAAAAAGTATCGAATGGTCCAGGGTGCCAACGGGCCCTATACGCATCAGGGAAAATATGCCTGGGATTTTCTAATGGAAGAGGGCACAAAAATATGTGCCAGCCGAAATGGGTTGGTAGTGCAGGTAAAGGAAAACTCCAGTATTGGTGGATCGGATATTTCCTTCATAAAGGATGCCAATCGAATTACCATACTTCATGATGATGGCAGCTATGCCGATTACGTACACCTTATTCAAGATGGTGCACTTGTGAGCCCAGGAGACCTGGTAGTTTCAGGTCAGGTTATTGGATACAGTGGAAACACCGGATGGTCTACCAAACCGCATTTGCATTTTCAAGCCTACAAAGCAATAAAGTTTGGAGTTGAAACATTCCCTGTAAAATTCCTGCTCAATATGGAAACAGCTACTGATTTAAAGGAACAGGTGGAATACCCTGGCTTTCATCAAAAGAAACAGGTGGGTCGTTGAAACCTCCTTAAACCCGGATTATGCACTAGAAATCTATTCCGAGCCATAACTGACTACGCCAAAGGCGTCCCCTTGGGGCAATCTAGACCCTTACTCGACTTTTCCTACTCACCATAGCGGTGGCTATGTTTCCGTTGCAAAAACCTGTGTGAGTGTCTATCTTGCAGCCATTTAAGACTCTCATTACGAAGTCTAATGCATAATTCGGGTTAAATCTTACATAGGAGACATCTACCTCCATTCAGACCAGCAGGTGTCTCATAAAATTGGCATTTTTATGCTCCCATTTTCGAAGTTAGGTTCACCATCAAAAGATTTATTTTCCATAGCTGGTTGATTAGTTTAAGTGGGGTAAAAGCTTTCTTAGTTGGAGGCTTTTTCCTTTCACTTAGTATCCTTACTGTGGCCTTTTGTGTCCCAAATACTGATTTTTCAGGGAATATCTACGACTTGGAGGTGACAGAATCAATGAAACTTGGTGAGGTAACCAGCCAATTTGAAAGAGATCAGGTGGTAAGAAATTCCCTTTCATTGCAACTGGCAATCTTGGCCACCGGTTATAAAGATACTATCCCTACCGGGCTATTTCAAATTAAAAAAGGCTGGAACAACTGGTCAATTATCAACCACCTCAAGTCCATACCAAAGGCAACGGTGACAGTGGAGATCAGACCGTACCAGAAACGACGCAACACCCTGCAAAGATTGTGCAAGGGTCTGGACATAAAATATGTTGCACTAAAAAATTGGTTAGAAGATGAAACTTATATCCGGCAATGGGGAAATTTTAACCAAGATAATGTTTATTGCCTATTAATCCCTGACACTTTTCTTGTGTATCGAGACAGCAGGGCGAAAGAAGTTGCCGATCGTTTATTCAGAAATTACCTAAGGTTTTGGAATGCAAATCGATTGCAACGAGCAGCTTCCCTGGGAATGACCAATCAGGAAGCAGGCATTTTGGCTTCTATAGTCTATGCCGAGACCAAAAAGCCACAGGAAATGCCACTGATTGCCGGCCTCTACCTAAACAGGTTAAAAATTAATATGCGATTGCAGGCTGACCCAACGGTGGTTTTTGCATCAGGTAAGACACTAAAAAGGGTACTCAATGTGCATAAAAAGATTCAATCTGAATACAACACCTATCAGATATACGGTTTCCCACCAGGTCCGGTATTCACAGCCACCACCCAAGCCATCGATTCGGTACTAGCTGCAGAAGATCACGATTATCTATATTTCTGTGCCAAAAATGACTTCTCCGGATATCATCGTTTTTCGGTCACACTGGACGAACATTTACAAGTAGCACGGGCATATCAGAAAGAATTAAGTAGGAGAAGAATAGGCTTTAAGGGTTCATAATGTATCATTGGATCACCATACTGATTGTGATGCTGCTTGTTCAAAGTTGCATGGACCGGAAGGACTTGATAGAAAAGCAAGTACCTGCCAAAAGCTATATTGAGCCAACAACCCCTCAGGCAGAAACCTCGATAAAAGCGCCAACAGACAGCATCCATTTTTCCGGTAAGTCTGTGATTTTCTTTCTACCCAAAGAGGAGCAGTTAAACCTGCTTCCTCTGGATGAATCAGCTCGTGAGGCATTACATCAGGCAGTTGGAGATTTTGCTTATTATGCCAGCCTGGTAACTGACTCCTTAAAGGGTGGTCAGATCCCGGTGTATTTTACCAATAAAACTTATCTGGTTTTCGGAAAGGGATCGCAACAGTTCATTATCGATCGCAACCAAGATAATCTCATAGGGCTAGTACTCTACAACGGGCAGGAGGATCCAAATGTACTACCAGGGATGCAGACGCATCTTTCACAACTGGCTTCAATAAGAAATTATTTTCATGACACACAACCCAACATAATGCCTCTATTGGATTATTTTGATCCCGTCGACCCAGGTTCACTGCACATATATTCATCCCACAGTGATATACTTAATCAGACCGGCACCCTCCTCGACCCATCTTACTATTCAAAGTTTGGTGCTTCGGTAGCTAGTCAGGCCAGGAAGTTCAGTATGTCGGTATTCGCTTATCACAAATTCTTCTTACAGGACTCTCTGGTAGCAATTATTTGCCGGGTGCCCAGTCGCTATGATGAGAGTTCCATCAAACTATACATTTGGGACCGACAAGTCGAAATGGTGGTGGATGAAATAGAACTGGCAGAAAACATGTGGAACGAACAATGGATATTGGTGCAAGATAGCTGGGTTAGTCCACCTTCTGCATCTGGGGAGTTTTCCATAGTGCAACGTAAAAAAGAGGCCCGAATAGAAGATGGGCAACGGACAGTGAATGACATCTTATATAAATGGCAGTGGACAGGTGCCCAATTTAAAAAATTAGCTACCGAGGGCCTGGTAATCACTGATTATCCCTTGCAAGACTGGGAGTCCTACCAGGAGCCATCGAAGCCCAGAGAGCTAACCATAGTTGATCCAGACTATGTATGGTTACCACTGGAAACAGGCGACCTCACCTGGGAGAATGTTATACTTGAAATTCCAAAGCCATTTTCCATAGAGAAACAGCCCATTCGCAACCAACTGGTAGCAAACCAAATAGACACACTGGTAACTATCTCTCAAGCCAAGGTAGCACTGGTATTTTATCGATCTCCTGAAGATAACATAATAGTCAGTGGAACCATTTCAGATGCCTCTCTTCCGTTTAAAAACGGGATAAAGGTGGGGATTAACAAGCTAACCTTCGCATCAGGTTTTGAGACATTAGACCCATCTACCTTACCCGATTTGGTAAAGGTCACTAACAAAGAACAGGACAGAGTAATTTCCTATTATTTTCAAAACGATACCCTGGCACGCATCGAATTGACCAACTTTATTCATTAATGGCTTAGCAGCTTGGAAGCTCTCAATTATAGGAGTATTTTAGCCATGAAACATTCCATTAATTATGCGTCGAACATACCGGTGGGGCATTCTGGCTCCAGGCAATATTGCTCATAAATTCGCATCTGGTTTACAATTCGTTCCAGGAGCAGAATTATATGCCATAGGTTCCAGGGATGGGATAAAAGCCAGGACTTTCGCAGAGCAATACCAAGCACCGGTCAGTTACGATTCATATGAAGCCCTTGCAAAGGACCCTGAGGTGGATATTATCTATATTGCTACTCCTCATACTTTTCATACTGAAAATGCATTGCTCTGTCTGGAGCATGGCAAAGCAGTTCTATGTGAGAAACCATTGGCTATTAATAGCCGACAGGTAGAAAGTATGATATCTGCTGCCCGGAAAAATAACAGCTTCTTAATGGAAGCCCTTTGGTCCAGGTTCCTGCCAAATATCATTAAGGTCAAGGAGTTGGCAACATCTGGAAAAATTGGTGCAATTAATCATTTGGAAGCAGATTTTGGATTCAAGGCGGACTATAACCCAAAATCCCGATTATTTGATCCGGCTCTGGGTGGAGGCGCACTATTAGACATTGGAATATATCCTTTGTTTTTTGCCCTGTACCTATTTGGGAAGCCTATTGAGGTGGAATCAGAGGCAAAACTAGGACCTACGGGTGTAGACGAAAGTTGCAAAGTAAAACTTAAATTTTCCAGTGGAGCAATTGCAAATCTACGCTTTACGGTAACAGAGTTTACTCCCGTAGAAGCCCGGATAAAAGGATCTAAGGGAGAGATCATGTTGCCAAATCGTTGGTATCAACCAGCAAATATAGTTACCTCGACTACTGATGAATCGGAGGAATCCATTATTGATTTTGTTGGTAATGGTTACAATTACCAGGCAGTAGAGGTTCAAAATTGTTTGGATGAAGGTCGAATTGAAAGCCCTAAATGGTCTCATACAGATAGCCTTCAGTTGATGCAACTTATGGACAAGATACGGAACCAATGTGGCATTGAATATCCTGCAGACCTTATCAAGTGATCATCGGACTAAGAACATGGTAACAACTGTACTATCTTTTGATTATGAAGAGTTAACTTATTCTAATGAAACACATAGTTCTACAAAACCTCAACTCTAGAGAGATAATGCCAGGATTCCATGGACGCATGGTACATTCTGATAACATGACATTTGCACATTGGCACATAGATGCCGGCGCTCCGCTACCTGAACATTCCCACATGCACGAACAGGTGGTTAATGTAATCACAGGAGAATTTGAACTCACTGTCGATGGTGTAACCGAAATCATAGGCGCAGGGGAAGTCGCCATTGTTCCATCCAATGCCATACACAGCGGAAAGGCTCTTAAAGACTGTTATATAATTGATGTTTTTTATCCGGTAAGGAAGGACTATCGGTGATCCCATTCCGCACTTAAGCATTTTTTAGCTTAATCCCTCTTTCTGACACCATCATTTACTAAAATTTAAGTAAATATATTATTAATTATTTGGATTATAGTAGCATTTATGCTACTTTTGGATGAGATCTTTAAACCTATAACAGTTAGTACTTGAAGCTGGGTGGCGATTTGTTCGCCAAAAAGGAAGTCACCGGATTTATAAACATGATTCTATTTCGGGGTTGGTGGTGATCCCATTTCATGGGTCACGGGCAATTCCAAAAGGAACTACCCACAGCATTCTGAAGAAAGCTGGTTTAAAATAACAGTCATGAAAACAATACATGTAATCATCGAACGCAATAAAGAGGCTTTTTTTGCCTATTCACCTGATATAGATGGTTGCACTGCTGGAGGATATTCCTACCAGGAGGTTAAGAAGAATATTCTTGAAATTTTAAGTCTTTGTATTGAGACTGACGAGGTCCTGACTAAAAAGTACGGCGATAGATTCGATCTTGAATTTGAGGTGGATCTGCAAAGTGTATTTAAATTTATCCCTGAACTCAATGTATCTAAGTTGGCCTATTCGGCCGGTATGAATCCTGGATTGCTAAGACAGTATGCTTCCGGGGTCAAAAAAGC
>QIMC01000070.1 GCA_003232185.1 Flammeovirgaceae bacterium
AATCGGTAACAACTACTTCAATTTTTCCATCATCTATCAAAATAATATCATCGACCTTGACGTCTGACGGTAAAGGCTTATAGGTAGTGCTCACTCGTTCAGCGGTTCCTATTACCTCTTTGGTGGTAATAATAAAGGTGGCACCCTCTTCCAGCATTACTTGTCCATTTTCAACCTCCCCAATACGAATTTTTGGGCCTTGCAAATCTTGAAGGATGCAAACGTGGGTCTTTAATTCCTCATTTAAGGATATGATTGTGTCGTGGACCAATTGATGATCCTCGTGGTTACCATGTGAGAAATTGAGCCGAAACACATCTACTCCATTAATTATTAGTTGCCTTAACATATCACGGTTACTACTGGCAGGCCCTACTGTAGCCACTATTTTAGTCTTGTTGAATAATAGGTCGGTATTCATTTAATGTTAGAATATTAGGTTGTCGCGTGATTTTAATTGGTCAACTCCAATTTGATTAACTAGTTGGATGCCATTAATGTTTTTTAATATATCTCTAATCTCTTGAATTACCAGTGTGTCTTCAAAACCCTCAACCAGCATCAAAAAATCAAATTGTTTCAACTCTGGGATCAAATGTTGCCTGGAGGGCATAGACCCATCTTTTGAACAATTGAAAATCAAACGAATACCGCTGTGTTCCGTTTGATAAAGGTAATTGCTAATACAAAGATCCTGATCACGCAAGAAGTGAAAGATCTCATCTTGCTGTTTTACCAAATTGATGCCAAGTTCATGATTAATTATCCAAGCCAATTTATACTCTTTCAACTGGGATACGATCGCCAATAGTGAAAAATCAAAATCAAAACTTGCAATTAGTTTATTTTTCTTCATAAACCGCTACTATTGGGCGTCAAAGCTAATAAAATTATATATTAATGAGCACTAATTTTAGCTAAAACGGTAGTACCTAAGATTATCAAAATAGTTTGACATTATTGGATTAAATGTATTTCTTTGCAGTGTATTTAAACTAAATAATTTATACAATGTCTGAAATAGCACAAAAGGTTAAAGGGATTATTATAGACAAACTTGGTGTTGAGGAGTCTGAAGTAACTCCTGAAGCAAGCTTTACCAATGATCTTGGGGCTGATTCCCTCGATACTGTTGAATTGATAATGGAATTCGAAAAAGAATTCAATATTTCTATTCCCGACGATCAGGCCGAGAATATTGCTACTGTTGGCCAAGCAATTTCTTATTTAGAAGAAAACGTGAAGTAATTATAGGGCCCCTATCGAACATCCCATATTTTAATGCAATTTAAACGCGTTGTAATTACTGGCCTAGGAGCCCTTACTCCAATTGGAAATACTGTTCAGGAATACTGGAAGAATTTATCTAAAGGAGTAAGTGGCGCTGCACCTATTACGCGATTTGACGCTGGGAAATTCAGGACGCGCTTTGCTTGCGAACTAAAAAACTTTGATCCCGAAGACTTTCTGGAGCGTAAAGAAATCCACAAAATGGATCCTTTTACGCGATATGCTGTGGTTGCCAGTATTGAAGCCATGGAAGATTCCGGATTAGATCTTGAAGCCATAGATCGTGATCGGGCAGGAGTAATTTGGGGTTCAGGGATTGGCGGGTTACGAACGTTTCAAGATGAAGTTACCGGGTTTTCAGAAGGAGATGGCACTCCACGATTCAACCCATTCTTTATTCCCAAAATGATTGCAGATATCAGTGCCGGATATATATCCATTCGATATCAACTCCGGGGCCCTAACTTTGTTACTGTATCTGCATGTGCTTCTTCCTCCAATGCTCTAATCGATGCCTTTACCTACATAAGAATTGGACGGGCTGATATCATGGTATCAGGAGGCTCTGAAGCCGCTGTGACAGAAGCTGGCATCGGAGGTTTCAATGCAATGAGGGCATTGTCTGAAAGAAATGATGACCCTATGACAGCATCAAGACCTTTTGATAAACACCGCGATGGATTTGTGCTGGGTGAAGGAGCTGGAGCCTTAATCCTGGAGGAATATGAACATGCCAAGACCAGAGGGGCAAAAATCTACGCTGAACTAGTTGGGGGTGGTATGTCAGCTGACGCTCATCACATTACTGCTCCACATCCCGATGGTATTGGAGCTACCAAAGTAATGATCAATGCGCTTGAGGATGCCAATATGATTACCACAGATATTGACTACATCAACGTCCATGGAACTTCTACTCCCTTGGGTGATGTTAGTGAGATTCTGGCAATCAAGCGGGTATTTGGTGACCACGCATACAACCTCAATATAAGTTCGACCAAGTCAATGACCGGACATTTGTTGGGAGCCGCTGGGGCCATTGAGGCTATTGCCTCCATATTAGCTTTACAAAACCAATTGATTCCTCCTACTATTAACCACTTCACGGACGACGAGAGTCTTGACAATAAACTTAATCTCACCTTTAATACTGCTCAAAAACGTGAGGTCAAGGTAGTCCTAAGCAATACTTTCGGGTTCGGTGGTCATAATACCTCAATCATTCTTCGAAAAGTATCAGAATAGATGTCTTTTTGGGAGAAATTCCTGGGTAAGACTGCACGGTCAGAAAAAGATCAGCTATTCAATGATGCTATAGCCAATATCGTTGGAAGCGAACCCAAAAACCTGGATCTTTTTAAACTTGCAACGCTTCATAGCTCTATTGGCAGCATCACCAAGGACGGATTCAGAGAAAATAATGAACGTCTGGAATTTTTAGGAGATGCAGTGCTTAGTATGGTGGTGGCTGAACACCTCTTTGTTAAATATCCCTTTCAGGATGAAGGCTTCCTCACAGAGATCCGATCAAGGATTGTGAAAAGGGAAACGCTAAACAGTCTGGCCAATGAACTTGGAATTCCTAAGCTGGTGGAACTTCAAGATAGAACCAAAGGCAACCGAGGTAACTCAATTTACGGAAATGCCCTTGAAGCAGTAATTGGAGCTGTTTTTCTTGATCGAGGATATACCTTTTGCAAGAAATTTATACTTGATAAAATAATAAAACAGTATTTAGATTTATCACTGTTAATACATACCGATACAAATTACAAAAGCAAAATTATTGAGTGGGCACAAAAGGAAGCGAAAGAGGTTGCCTTCGAATCTACCAATCAATCCAACACATTGGCCTCCCACGAATTTGAAATAGCTCTGCTGATAGATCACCATCAGATTTCAATAGGTACCGGCACTTCCAAAAAAAGAGCTGAACAAGAGGCAGCCCAGGAAGCTTGTAAAAAGCTTAAACTACTCTAAATGGGATTAATTAATTACTTTCGTAGCCACGTTTAGGAACCATGACCAAGATCAAAATAGCGGGTGCTGCGCTTAACCAGACCCCATTGGATTGGAAAAACAATCTTGAAAATATAAGGGAAGCCATATCAATAGCACGATCAGCAGATGTGTCCATCTTATGTCTTCCGGAGTTATCAATTACCGGATATGGTTGTGAAGACTTATTTCTAAGTAATTGGCTCTCCGAATGTGCGCTGGAACATCTTGCGGAGATTGTCAATTGGTGTGCTGACATAACCACTTGTGTTGGGCTTCCCATATGGCATGAAAACACCTTATACAATTGTACCTGCTTAATTCATGATAAACATATTTTGGGATTCATACCCAAACAGCAGTTAGCAAAAGAGGGTGTTCACTACGAGCCAAGGTGGTTTTCCTCCTGGCAGCCGGGCCTGCTCAAAGAATTTGTTTATCAGGGACAAAAATACCCATTTGGGGATCAGACTTTTCAACTTCACAACATCCTGATCGGGTTTGAAATCTGCGAGGACGCCTGGGTAGGTGACCAACGACCCGCCTATAAATTATTTGAAAAAGGGGTAAATCTGATATTGAACCCTTCGGCCAGTCATTTCTCTTTCAGAAAATCGGCCTTCCGAGAAAACCTGGTAATAGAGAGTTCTCGTAAATTCGAATGCACTTATTTATACAGTAACCTATTGGGAAACGAGACTGGGCGCATGATCTTTGATGGAGATATTCTCATTGCCCAAAATGGTCAGTTGATCCAGCGTAACCTCAAATTATCGTATCAACAAGTTAACCTCAGTTATGCGATGGTTGATTTTCAGAACCCATCAACCATTTCGGGGGAGGAGTTAAAGAAGGATACCAAAGACATCAGGGTGGAGTTCACCAACGCGGTAACCTTGGCCCTTTTTGATTATCTGCGAAAGAGTAAAAGTCAAGGTTTTGTAATTTCGCTAAGCGGAGGAGCAGACTCATCCACCTGTGCGGTATTGGTTGCGGAAATGGTTAGACGGGGCATAGAAGAATTGGGAACAGAAGAGTTCTTGTTGAAGGCAGGATTAGCGGGTATTCCTGCAGATGTTAAATCCGGTAGTACTGAAGAAGCTTTCGGGCTTATTATGAAAAAACTACTCACCTGCGTTTATCAAGCGACTGAAAATAGCTCATCGGAAACCTTGGATTCAGCCAGAAGCCTGGCACTGTCACTGGGAGCCACCTTCCATTATTGGAACATCGATCAAGAAGTTAAATCCTATCGTGAAAAAATTGAGACGGCACTTGACCGTACGCTTAGTTGGGAGACCGATGATACTGCGCTGCAAAATATACAGGCCCGAACCAGGGCTCCAGCATTGTGGATGTTGGCCAACATAAAAAATGCACTTCTAATTAGCACTTCCAATCGCAGTGAAGGAGATGTAGGATATGCAACTATGGATGGCGACACCTGTGGTGGTATTGCCCCAATAGCTGCTGTAGACAAACAATTTATTCTGAAATGGTTGGTATGGGCCGAAGAGTTCCTGGAGTATAATGGGCTAAATTCAGTAAACAAACTTCAGCCAACCGCTGAATTACGACCATTAGACCAGCACCAAACTGATGAGGAGGATCTAATGCCATATAGTGTAATTGTTGCTATTGAACAATTAGCCATCAGAGACCACATCAGTCCTTTAGGCGTTTTTAAATACTTAAAAAATACCAGCTTAGCCTCTGATGAAATGCTCGTCCTATATATTAAAAAATTCTTTGTGCTATGGGCAAGAAACCAGTGGAAAAGAGAACGAATTGCGCCCTCATTCCACCTGGACGAATTTAATATTGACCCCAAAACCTGGTGTAGGTTTCCTATTCTCTCCGGAGGATTTAAGCACGAGCTGGATATATTAGATAAATTTGCGCAAATTGATAAAACATAAATTTTGAAACTAAGGTTAAATCCGAGTACATGACGCTATTAAATTATATTGTATGGGATCCCAATAAAGAGTTATTCAGACTGCCAATCAACGATCATCCAATTGTATGGTACGGTATGCTTTTTGCTATGGGGTTCATTATAGGACAACAGATCATGTTCTATATTTTCAACGCGGAGAATAAGTCTAAACAAGATGTTGAAAGCCTCACTCTTTATATGGTTATTGCCACAGTAATTGGTGCACGGCTTGGACATTGTTTGTTCTACGATGCCTTCCATTATCTTCAAAACCCACTGGATATATTAAAAGTGTGGGAAGGAGGATTAGCTAGTCATGGAGCAGCCATTGGCATTTTGACCGGAATATATCTATACTCAAGAAAAAAGTCAGGACAATCTTACCTGTGGGTGGTTGATCGAGTGGTAATAGTCGTTGCCCTGGCCGGATCATTCATCAGGTTTGGCAATTTCATAAATTCTGAAATAGTGGGACTACCTACTGATAGCTCTGATGGGGTTGTCTTTGCCAGAGCTCTTGAAGAGACCGTTGAAACAGATTCGTATATTGAAAAGGCTGAAGCTTCAAAGCCTTCACATACCATCGACAGTATCAATATGGTGGCACCAGTACTTTTACGACTGGAATTCAGTTCTGCCATGGGCCAGGCAGAGGCAACAGGATATTTACAGAACCGGCTTCAGAATATTTTAGTTAACCTCAGCTCAAGGCTCACCCCGCATATTAAGTATTCTTCAGGGGAACCTCTGGCGTATCAAATGGTACCTTCAAGGGGAGGAGGTCTGGTGGCTGAGGTGCTAATTGAAGGAATTCCCAGGCATCCATCTCAATTGTATGAATCAATATCCAGTTTTCTTTTGTTCTTTTTTCTGTTATACCTGTGGAGTAGAAAGAAGGCACAAACACCGGAGGGATTAATTTTTAGTTTGTTTCTTATTATTCTGTTTGGCCTTCGTTTTGTATACGAATTTTTCAAAGAGAATCAGGAAGCGTTTGAAGATGATATTCCATTAAATATGGGTCAATGGCTAAGCATTCCCTTAATTATTGTAGGTGTCTACCTTATAATCAGGGTCATCAGTAAAGGAAAAAGTCAAGGAACCGGATCATAACCCCGTCCACCCCAAGGGTGGCAGCGAATTATCCGCTTAATTGCCAGCATAGTGCCTTTAAGCAATCCATGTTTCAGAATAGCCTCTTTTGAGTATTTAGAACAGGTAGGGGAAAATCGGCAAGAAGCAGGGAAAAAAGGGGAAATGACACCCTGATATATTATGATTGGGAAGACGAAAATGCTCCTGACCAATTTCTTCATAACCCTAAACATAAATAAATTGCCGGTTGAAGGGGATAATAGTTCAATGAATTATACTATTACTCTTTAAATAATACTATTAAAAGCAGAAATCTCTGGTTTATGTCAGAAATGGAAACCATTTCAATATAAAACACCTTTAAATAAAACTAGCTTTGAAATTTAATTAGGAGGGTATTGAACATTGTACTGTTTTAAATTATCGCTGTTGATCCTGTTGTTGAGTAGTATGGAGTTTTTAGGAGCTCAAGATGCTACCAGTGCAAATCTATTGACCCAATCTCAGTCAGAAACAGCGAATATAGACTCTAGCCAGTTTCGAGAAGTACAGATCGGGAATGTTTTTGTTTCTGGTAATCGAAAAACCAAAGAAAAAATAATTCTGAGAGAACTGACGCTAAAACCAGGTACCGTATTTTCAAGGATTGACCTGCCGGTCATTGTTCAGAAGGACAAAGAAAAACTACTAAATACCAGACTCTTCCTTGAAGTAGACATTCAATTAATAGAGCGTTCACAGGACCTGGTTGACTTGGTAATACAGGTAAAAGAACGGTGGTATTTTTTTCCTTCGCCCATTTTCAAGCTGGCTGACCGTAGCTTTACCGAGTGGTGGGTCAATCAGGGGCGAGATCTTTCAAGAGTTAATTACGGAGTAAGGTTATTCCAATACAATTTCAGAGGCAGAGGTGAAACATTAAAATTAACTGGGCAATTCGGGTTCACTAAAACCCTTTCACTAAACTATTCGATACCGGCATTTGATCAAAGTCAACGAAATGGCTTGATTTTCAATATTGCCTACAAAGACCAAAAGAACCTTGCTTATCGGTCTACTGATAATAAACAGACGTTCCTCGAATCTGACGACCTACTACAAAAAGCTTTTTCAAGCAGCATAACCTGGACCCACCGATACTCATTTTACAACAAACACTTCTTTACTCTGGGTTTTAACCAATCAAGTATAAACGATACTATTGCTCAATTAAACCCAAATTATTTTTTGGATGGCAAAACCTCACAGCGATACTTTACCATAAGTTATTTATTTACCAGAGATCTTCGTGACAATGTTGCTTATCCCCTTAGGGGCCATATCTTCTCGTTACGGGCTGAGAAAAACGGATTGGGTATTTATGATGACCTAAACCGGTTTAGTATGCACACAAGTTATGCTCAGTACATACCACTAAAGAACAAATTTTTTCTAAGCAGTCGAATTACAGGATTAGTTAGCTTCCCTAAAAGACAAGCCTACCGCAATACCGAAGCTATAGGGTACCGCCCAAATGAGATTAGGGGGTACGATCTATACGTAGTAGAAGGGCAAAACTATATCATCCATAAAATCACCTTTAAAAAATTACTATTCTTTAAAGAACAGCATATTAAAAGTGTACCAATACCGCAATTTCAGACAATTCCTATTGCTGTATATTTGAAAGCATTTTTTGATTCCGGATATGTGGATAATGAATTTACAGATCCTGAAAATACCGCCTTGTCCAACAAGTACTTGTTTGCAGGTGGATTAGGTCTTGATGTGGTTACTTATTATGATATGGTACTTCGTTTTGAATATTCTATTAACGAAAGTGGTAATACCGGATTCTTCATCAACGTTAGAGCTGATATCTAAATTTTAGATTCAATACATACATAAGTTTACATTGTCTCTTTATTCATAATCTGATCTTTTCAGCCAGGTATTTCAACCGGCTTGGCACTCAAAATTCGACCAGGCGAATATTAGAAATATCCTATTTATTCTCCGTTAAATAGTAAGCTTCCGAACTTTGTCAATGAATTATCTTCTTTGAGGTTCATTGTCTCATCAGATAGTCAGCTACTACAAAAAGTAGCTCCACTAGCATAAAGAAGCCATTTATTAAAAAAATAGCATGCACAGCTTAAAATTCCTGAGTTTTTAGAGTCTCTTCCGCCGATTAAAATGTATCTTATTATAGCTGACTATAACTGACGAAAACCAATAACTCTTCGTCTGGTTTTTAGACTAACAGTATAATCAAAATATCCAATTATAATAAGGGTCTATTTCCCCGGCATGGAGTAAGCTCTAATGCTTCTATTTATTAATTAAATGCTAAGTATTGTTTGAAGTAAATTGTTGGCATATTTTTGTATTTCCGTTTACACGGGATTGAAATGAAAAGAGGTACAAGTATAAGTAGTAGGATGTCTAATTACGGTGTCCCGGATAAGAAAACCGCCTGGAAGTGGACTCCGGCTAAAATAGCTGCGTTTTCTATGTTTGGGCTTCTAACTGGTTCAATTGTTTACTTTGAATCCGGGTCCGATAAAATCAATTTAGATTCTCAGACTTCAGTGATAAGTCAGCCATTATCATCCATTGAAACCAGTGATTTTGATAAAGAATATGAAGATTTCTTAAAACGAGGAAAAAAAATCGTCAGCGATGGTACTCTTGATAGTATTAATCAAGTTCAGAAACTTACTCAGAGCAAGAGTCAACTCCAGCCAACCAGTCCATCTATTTCTCAAAAGCCCCGATCAACTGAACCAGCAAACAGAATACTCGTGGCTCCTGCATCCAAATCCAAACGAAGTCCCAACAGAGCAGAGAACAACCTGGAATTGATTGAACTGATCCCGCCATTAAATAGCTCAAATTCATCCTTGAATCAGGGTCAAAATGTTGATGCAATCCAAGGATCAACTTACTCAGGCAGCAGCTCAATCACAAACTCCTCAAAAACTACATTGGCGGCCACAGCAAAGATCAACCCGGATATATCCATCACAGAGGAATTTTATATAGAAGAAACAATTACCGGTTCAATTACCCGAGCCTCTGACCGAACGGCAATTCAGGGAGCAACAATCAAGGTCAAAGGTACTAGTAGAAGCGTAATCACAGATGCTCAAGGTCGATATTCAATTATCGTTCCAGGAGATCCACAGTATCGAACCCTTCTTTTCTCTTTTCGCAGTAATACCACCGAAAGAGATGTCTCCCCCGGGACCAATAAAATTAACATTAGATTTTAGGCCACCCGCTTTCAAGTAATCTTGCCAGTTTCAGATTATAGTACTGCTAGACCTCAATTTAGAGGTCATGAACAAAAGGTTAGTTTTGGTTTATGTTTGGATTGGCTGGTATGGCCTGTCAGCCCAAAGCTCAGAGGTTGATCAAACCTCATTAGGATCTGGTCCGTTCGTTTCCACCGAACAAAGTCAATGGGCAATTTTTCGAAACATGGCCGGACTTGAGCAGTCTGAATCCTGGAACATTGTACTTGCTTATAACTATCCATACAATCTAAAAGAGTTACAGTCACTGGCCTGGGGAATTATCATCCCATGGAAACAAAAGCTCGGCATTTCCATTTTTCAATCTGGAGGCAACCTATTCCGTAACCAGCAAATAGCCATTAGTACCTCCAAAGGATTTGGGGCACTTTACCTGGGCATTAGAGTAAAATATTGGCGATTTACATTTTCCGGTGGAGACATTTTAGCCAGTTTCAGCATGGCGGTGGGAATGCAGATTCAATTGACCAAAGATCTGGTGATTGGGGCATTTCTAAGCAACGTGACCCAAAACCAGGTCGGGCTTGAAGATATACTACCCACCCTATGGTTTACCGGGATCAGTTACAGCCCGTCACCTAAATTGCAACTTGTACTGGAACTAGGCCATAGACTAGGTTATACATGGGAGTATAAACTTGGGTTTAACTACCAGTTAATAGAGAAGATTTCTGTTCGTAGTGGGTTTAACACCTCCAACCGTAAAGGTCATTTTGGACTTGGATTCCACACCAATAGGTTTAAAATAGATTACGCGGTTGGAGTTCACTTTTCATTGGGGCTATCTCACCAGGCTGGATTAAGCTATTCATGGTGATAAATTTGTTAAATAAAACAGTAGTCCTCCTATGCTTAGCTATCCCGGTACAAAGTCAAGATCTTGACCTGGTTGAAGAGCTATTGGGGCAAGTACCTGATGGCCTGGAAAGGTCTACAGATGAATCTCATTCCGTCAATCAATACTTGTTGGAGGAAATAAAGGCTATAGATCTAAATAGAGCCAGTTTTGCTCAATTAAGTACTATTCCCTGGCTGACTCCAATTCAAGTCCAAAGCCTAATAAAGTATATAGAACAAAATGGTTCTTTGGTTAGTATTTACGAACTACAAGCGGTACCCGGTTGGGATCTGGGGACAATTCGTTTGATTGAACCAATGGTTCAGGTGTCAGAAATCGGAGCTTATCACGACCCCAGGAATAGGTTGGAAATGATCCAACAAGACGGGGGTGTGGAGCTTATATTCAGAGTAAAGCGACGGCTCGAATTATCTCGTGGTTATAATCGAATTGGCGCTCAGGCATTTCTGGGTTCACCAATCTATATGCTTAGCAGAATCCGATATAGAAAAAAGGGAGATTTGAGCTTCGGTATAACCGCCGAAAAAGATTCGGGGGAAAGGTTTCTATGGAACCCTTCAACCCGGAATTATGGTCCTGACCATTTGTCTATGCACCTTTTAATCGAAAATAGAGGATTTATAAAGCGCCTGATACTTGGAGATTTTCAGGCAAGCTGGGATCAGGGTCTAGTGGTTAACAGTGGATTAAATTTAGGAAATCAAGTAATTACCAGCCCAAGAAAGGTGCATAGAGGGCTCTTGCCTCACACCGGCACCAGGGAATACGGTTTTTACCGAGGGATCGGCATGGAAGTTCGTCTGGGGAACACCACTATAAGTACTCTTTATTCGCGTCGTTCATTGGATGCCCGACTATTATCTGAGGATTCAGTGTCGGGCCTTCCCAAAAGAGTGCCTTCTATCATTAAAAGTGGCTTACACAGAACCTTGAGTGAGGTCAATAGTAGAAATCAGTTGCCAGAACAAACCCTTGGAATTCATCTACGCCAGGACCACAGTAGGCACCTGAATTACTCTTTGTCTGCAGTTTATCGCTACTGGAAATGGCCACTAGTCCCCAAAAGTAACAGGTACAATACTTTTCAGTTCAAAGGAAAACATAACTACAACCTCAGTGGTAGTGTGGAATATGTTTGGGAGAATATAAATATATTTGGCCAATTTGCTATTAGTGCCAGCGGTGGTTGGGGAGGACTTATTGGATTGATAACAAGTTTTTCGCCAGATGTCTCAATGACCCTTCACTTAAGAAATTATCAAAGGAACTTTCATGGAATATCTGGTAACGCCTTTGGTATAAGAAACGGCAATAGAAATGAGCAGGGAATATATTGGGGTTTTCAAGTAGTACCCAGTAGCCGCTGGGTTGTAGGTGTATCCGCCAACTTTTACAATTTACCTGGCCTTACCAGGAATACCGATACCAAAACTTTTGGCATCAATCAGTTAATACGTTGCCAATATGTACCAAACAAAAAATCTCATATAAACCTGTTCTGGCGAATCAGATCCAGACAAATAAATGAGCAGAACCAAGCTAAATCAACCCACAGTCTTATTGACGAAATCAAGCATACCCTAGGCATTAGTGCGAAATGGCAAGGCGAAGAAAATATTATTCTTCAAAGCCGGGTGCAATACAGTCAGGTTTTACTCAATTCGATCACAACCCAGGGAATATTGGCTAGTAACCAGGTAAGTTTTGACCTTGATTTTATAAAAATGACTTTGAGTATGGCAATATTTAATACCGATGACTTTGAGAACAGACAATTCAAATATGAAAGAGATCTGCCATACAGTCTGTCAATTCCCTTTTTTGATGGATTAGGCACAAGATGGTATTGTTTAACACGGCTAAGAATTAGCAACCAAGTTGACTTCTGGCTCAGGATAGCCCAAACCTACTACCGCGACCGGGATCAAGTTGGAAGTGGCCTGGATACCATTGAAGGTTCTAAAAGAACTGATATAAGCCTCCAATTGCGGTATAAACTATAAAATACTTATGTATATATTAATATTTCAATATCTGTTAGCTTGAATCCGGATTTAGCACTAGAAATCTATTCCGAGACCTAACTGACTGCGCCAAAGGCGTCCCTTTGGGACAATCCAGGTGCTCACTAGCGGCACGCGTTAGGAAGTCTTATGCATAAACCGGGTTTAATTATGGCATTGAAAGCCAAATACCTTACATGTGAGAGGTACCATTGAAATTGGCATGGTTTGTTGCCTATTAATTTGAGATATTCGTTATAGTTTAACAAATACTAATGCTATGTTAGGAGTATTTCTAGGATTATTTATCGGTTGTTCGATGGTGACTATCGGAATAGTTTATGTGATCTCAAGGTATGTAGATCAACTATTTGATCACCTCTGATGGTGTTAAACGGGTGTATGAATTAAAAAACCTTGTAGCCAAAACTACAAGGTTTTTTAATTCAATAAGACCTCATATTTAATCACTGGTGTCTGGCTAAAGGCCAGCGGGGGACAGCTAGCAAACTATGTTCCATATCCGCTCTGGGAGCACTTTACATTTCAAATGTCCCCCTCAAGGAGGGGGAAGGGGGAGGAAAATTGAATTCAGCAACACATTTTAACCGGACACTAGTGATATTTAATAAAAGTATAACCAATCTCATTCGAATAACTTAAGCTTCCATAAATATACCGGGGTTTCAGCTTCTTGGATGAAACTCTGTAATAACCTGGCGTAAGTAATCACGATCCAGATGAGTATATATCTCAGTAGTAGTTATTGATTCATGTCCGAGCATTTGCTGCACAGCTCTCAGGTCAGCTCCTCCTTCCAATAGATGTGTGGCAAAACTATGTCGGAAAGTGTGCGGGCTAACCGTTTTATTAATCCCTGCACTGGACACAAGCAGTTTAACAATATTAAACACCGAAGTGCGGGATAAGGTGGTGCCTCTGCGATTCAGAAAGACCGCATGTTCATGTCCCTGTTTTATAGAGATGCGTGTCCTTACTTGCGTAATATAGATATCAAGGTATTTAAGAGCCGAGCTCCCAATTGGAACCAGGCGTTGTTTGTTTCCTTTGCCAAGTACCTGAAGAAACCCAATATCTGCATGGATATTGCTCAATTTTAATGATAATAATTCGCTTACCCGCAATCCCGAACTATAAAGTGTCTCAATAATGGCTCGGTTTCTGGTACCTTCTGAGGTAGAATGGTCTATGGAATTTAACAACAAATCAATTTCCACCACGCTTAGCGTATCTGGAAGTTTTCGGCCCAGTTTTGGGCTTTCCAGGAGTGTAGTTGGATCTTGTTCAATCAGGTCTTCAAACAGCAAGAATCTATAAAATGCCTTAACCCCTGAAATAATTCGGGCTTGAGATCCTGATGCAATGCCCATTTCGCCAAGATATTCTATAAATGCCTGTAATTCTGAATTGGAAACTTTTAATGGTGAACTCTCTTGGTTGTCGGTATCCAGGTATTGAGTTAATTTATTTACGTCGCTCAAATAGGCACTTACCGAGTGGATTGACATAGACCGCTCAAGTTGCAAAAAGTGTTTGAATTGCTCTATGGATTCTGTCCAAGTCATGCGGCTAGAGAAGTAAAGATAAATATTAAGGTATCCAAAAATGATTTATATGATTTATATTTATCTCCATGAAAATTATAGTGATCAACGGTCCAAATCTCAACCTATTGGGAGTTAGAGAAAAATCAGTTTACGGAGAACAACCATTTGAAAACTACCTGGAGCAACTTCGCACGGATTTTCCAGAGATAGAAGTTAGCTTTTATCAATCCAATGTTGAAGGTGAATTAATAAACAAACTCCATCAGGTGGGATTTGACTACCATGGCATCATATTGAACGCCGGAGGTTACACCCATACCTCGGTTGCGCTTTCTGATGCCATTGCTGCCATAAAAACTCCGGTGGTGGAAGTACACATTTCCAATGTGTATAAACGTGAAAAATATCGCCATAAAAGCCTCATTAGTAAAAATTGCGTGGGTGTAATTGCTGGTTTTGGCTTTAATAGTTATAATCTGGCACTGAATTACCTGATTCAACAATAAACCTTTGAGTTATAATCAGCTGCCTTGCAGATACTAGTGTAGTTAAAGCAATCTATGAATATATGATAACTATTTATACTGATGGGGCCAGTAGTGGAAATCCAGGGCCTGGAGGTTATGGCACTGTCTTGTTATATAAAAACTACAAAAAGGAACTATCTCAGGGTTATAAAATTACCACCAACAATCGAATGGAGTTGATGGCAGTTATTAAAGGATTAGCAGCACTTAAAGGAACCGGTCACCAGGTGACTGTATATTCTGACTCCAAATACGTGGTTGATTCTGTAGAAAAAAGTTGGATTTGGAATTGGCAAAAAAAAGGATTTAAAGGAAAAAAGAACGTGGACCTTTGGCAACAGTTCATTCCTTTATATCAAAAACATCATGTCAGGTTCATATGGGTGAAAGGTCATGCAGGTAATTCATTAAATGAAAGATGTGATGAACTTGCCGTCATTGCTTCTCAGAGTCATCATTTAGAGACCGACCACGGATATACGCCATCTTAGCTATTCGATTAAATTAACTCCCAGAGTCTCCAATTCTTTGATAATTGGCCGATAATAATTGGGAGTTATGGGCGCCTTAACCCCTGCATCAAGCAGTTCTCCGGTAAGGATCAATTTTGCAGCAATTGCCAAAGGCCACCCTACCGTTTTCGACATGGCAGTATGTTGCATATCATCCCCTATCACCACCAAAGAGGATTGTAATTTTTTATGCTGGTTACCAATTGAATATCCAACCTGATGTTGCATGACGATCATGTCTTTGTCATTTGGTTGCAATTCCCATTTTTTTTCTAACAATTCTTGCAAAACTTTTGCAGGGCTTGCAGAGTCCATCTCAATTGGGGTTTTTTCAAATAGCCCCAACCAGGTAAGTTTCTGCATGATCTCTCCATGTAGGTCAAGTTTTAAATGCTCACACAGTTTGTATTCAACTGATCTTGATGGATGGAAATACAAAAACGTATTCATCAAATCTCTATGGGTCAACTTTTTTAATCCCTCCAAACTATACGAATCATCAGTCAACCCTAACTGAACTAAAATATTCCAGGCTGCACAAAATCCCGGCCGACGCAAAGTACTGCGCATCATTGTTGCTACATTTTGCAAACCATAAAGTTCACGATATTTCAGTGAATCCCTATTTGGATAGCCCTCAAATGAGCCATATCCTTCAATTTCTACCGGTTCTATCCTGGTAAAAACCCGATGGTAAGGGATATATTTATACCGCCCATTGCGTATGAACTGAGCGGTTTCCTTTCCTGCTAGTACTACATTTCGTGGATTCCAGGTGAATTTATAGTTCCAAGGATTGCTATCTGACTCTGGTGATACCAGACCTCCGGTATATGAAATGAATGAATTGACAATGCCTCCATATTCGATTCTAATCTTGTCCAATGCAGCCATTGCTGTCATATGATCAATCCCAGGATCCAATCCACATTCATTCAGCAGCAGAATTTTATTGTCCTTTGCCTGTTGATCCAGGGCCTTCATTTCCGCTGTTATGTAAGAGGCCGTGAGTAGGTGTTTTTTGAACTTTAAACATGCCAGTGCCGCCTGTATATGAAATCGAACCGGCAGCAAGGATATGACCAAATCAGCAGCCGATATTTCGCTATCGCTTTGCTCTGTTTGCAAAATATCAAACGCACAAGTAGATGTATTCGGATACCCAGCTGTCTTTTGTTGCGCATGTGATAAGGAAATATCAGCGACCCGAACCTCCCAGTTCATTTCACTCGAACGTTTAGCAAGATAGTCTATTAGGGAAGGTGTAGTTCGGCCTGCTCCAAGTATCAATATTCTTTTCATGTTTCGAAGTCAGTTATTTTGACAATATTTTCATGATACCAAAATGCTATCGATATTTATCAAAGCAGTTTTATCAACAAATATAGGTTGTTTGCCAAGAAATTAAACCCGGCTTATGCGTTAGACTTTGTAGTGAGCGCCTTAAATGGCTGTTAGAATAGGTGCTCGCACAGATTTTTGCAACGGAATCATAGCACCGCTATGGTGAGTAGATAAAATCGAGCAAGTGCCTAGATTGTAGTCAGTTAAGGCTCGGAATAGATTTCTAATGCATAAACCGGGTTAAACTTATGCTATATTACAAGACATTAATCACAGGAATGTCCAAAAAAATAAAGTTTGATGTCTTTTTGGAGGAATATGACAATGCTTCTCAACTACCAGCTGAAAGCCTAACGCTTATCAAACAAGCAAGGAGTTATTGCCATAATGCATACGCACCCTATTCGAATTTACTAGTAGGCTCAGCAGTGCTATTAGAGGATGGCCATATAGTTTCTGGATCAAATCAGGAGAACGCAGTTTTTCCTAGTGGACTTTGTGCAGAAAGGGTGGCCCTGTTTGCGGCCGTTGCCGGCTATCCAGGGGTGATCATTAAAAAACTGGCAGTAAGTGCCATCAGACGAGGACAAACAAATCACCAGGCAATTGCTCCATGTGGCGGCTGTCGTCAAGTGATCAGTGAATACCAAACCAGTCAGGACCACCCGATTGAAATAATTATGGAAGGTCATCAAGGGAAAGTACTTTTAGCCAGGTCTATCGATGAGCTACTGCCTTTCAAATTCACCATCAAACCACTGGATCAACCAAGATGAAGTTCAGCTTGAAACATATTGCAGAACCTACAGACATTTTACTGGTCTATCAAGGGAAATTCAACTCGCAAACAACTAAGTCTGTACTTCTATTGGCTGAACGTAACATTGAATCTATTACTGAGGACGCTGGAATAAAAAGAAAGGTATTTAATATATTGGTAGAGTGCCTTCAGAATGTAGTAAAACATGGCGAAGAATTAGAAAATCTTGATCAGGTCAATACCATACCCGTTTTGATGATCGGACGTGATGACAATCACTACATCATTGTTTCCGGAAATACGATGTTTACAGAACAGGTTGATGAGTTGAAATCCAGGATAGACAGAATTAATAAACTGGATAAAGAGGGACGAAAGCAATTATATAAACAGATCATGCGCGACAATGCTATGTCAGAAAAAGGAGGTGCGGGGCTGGGCTTAGTAGATATGGCTAGAAAATCTGGTGAAAACCTGTCTTATGATTTCAATAAAATTGATAATAAGCTATCCTTTTTTTCTTTTAAGACCACCGTCCCCAGACAAATCAATAAATAACACACACTTGTAAGTTATGCCGGTGATTGAGATTTGTAATCCTATGGGTGCGATATATTTTTGTATTCAGTAAACTCACTGAAACAAATTTTTAATAAAATGCTTAAGGATCAAATTAACATAGCCCTTCTCTGCTTATTAATGACATTCAGCGCGAAGGTAGTTGGTCAATGTAACTCAGAAATGGGAGATGCACAATGTGTAGAAAAGATTACCGCCTCAAATACATTTGTGAAAAGTTATAAGCTTGACGGCAACCGAACAGGTGATGTAGAATTCTCATCGGTTTTGGTTAAAGACACTCGTTACTATCTCAATCTTTGTGAACAAGGCATTGTTTCACACAATGTGGAAATCAACGTTTATAATACCAAACGAAAGCTAATCACCTCCAATAAAAACGACCAATCCATACTGCCTGAATTATCCTTTAATTGTGAGTATTATTTTGTGTTTAAGAAAGGCGCATCTTCAACCACTTGTGGTATTGGAGCCCTTAGTTTCCGCCGATAAGCCTGAGTTTTAATGGACCTTTCACTACCTTCCCAATTGTGGATGGTGAAGTAAAATTTTCATATAGTGCCCGCTATAGTAAACTGGGCAATCTCAGTAATCAAACCAAGCAACTGTGGTTTGTGCTCCATGGATACGGTCAATTAGCCCAGTATTTTATTAATAAATTCCAAGTATTACACCAAATGGGACATTGTGTAATAGCACCTGAAGGTCTTAATCGGTTTTATAGCAAAGGTTTTAGCGGTCGTGTTGGTGCCACCTGGATGACTAAGGAAGATAGGTTAAGGGATATTGGAAACTATATTGAGTACTTGAATTCAGTTTACTTGAATGAAGTTGAGGACAAACCAACTTATCAAATTAACATTTTAGGTTTTTCACAAGGAGCTGCCACTGCGAGTCGCTGGGTTACTCAAAG
>QIMC01000152.1 GCA_003232185.1 Flammeovirgaceae bacterium
TTCGCAAAAACAAGGACTACCTGTTTCCTTTTTTATATCATGAAAAGGTACCTGCTGACAATAATGCTTCAGAAAGGGCTATACGTAATGTTAAAGTCAAACAGAAAATATCAGGACAATTTTTCAATCATGACAATGCTATGGATTTTGCCATCATTCGTTCTGTTATCGATACTACCATTAAAAACGGAGCCAATGTCGTTAACGTAATGAAACTTATCGCTAAGTTGGCTCCTGAATAGTTACTTAGTATTTACTATTATTTTAATTATTTTATTATTTTGAATACTCAAATGACCACCGATCAGTAATGTACCAGCGGTACCTACCGAAACGCTGATTGACTTTGTATGGCCATTTTTAATATTTATATTATATTATATAACTTCATAAAAAAATAATCTACTCCAAATTAAAACCATAGAAATAAATTGGAGTATGCATGGCAAGTATCACATTCTTCTATCAAGAAAGTATGTGAATGAGCATTTTCCATTATTTCCTTAACATATTGATTTGCCTTAACAATCATATATGAAAGTCTATTGTTCTTGAGAACTATAGCATGAATTGGCTTAAGGCCTTTTAGTATACTCCACCAAGAATGACACCTGATTGTCGCAATGCATCTCTTAATATCGAAATTGGAAGTTCACGTACATCTTGTCCCTGACGAAGTAAAGTCGCAGCAACACCAATGGCGTGCCCCATACCCATACACGATCCCATCACACGCATCGAGGCATTTGCATCACGATCCGCGGAGACACATCTTCCTGCCACTAATACATTACTCAAACCTTTCGGGAGCAAACAACCCCAAGGTATATCGTAAGATCCTCCATTTGCTACCGGAATACGAATCTGCCCTTTCCCATCCTGGTGAATATCCACATGATGACAACCCTTCGCAACACCATCCCGGCTCTTTTTCCCTTCGAGAACTTCAACACCCGTTAGGGAGTATTCACCAATTATTCGCCTAGTCTCGCGCACACCTATACGTGGAGCAGTAGCTGCAAGAGCAGAGGTTTTGAAGCCCGGCACATACTCCTTTACAAAGGATGCACATTGCACAACCTGATTCATTAATAAAATGTGCGTTTTAGAAAGGGCAGCAGTGTCTGTAGCATCTATTTTTGCAACACGGGTTGTATTGAGACAAACTTCCCTACGCACCGTAGAAGTGGGTTGAATCATGATGAGCGCCGTGGGAAACAGATCACCCTTCTGGATTGCCTTATCCAGAAGCGGGCCATTCCCCTTTAAAAATACGACGGGTTGTCCCTGTTGATAGAGCGACTCAGCGAGTTCCTGGTCGGTTCGGCCGGAACGCATTGTTTCACTCTCACCTAGTGCTAGGGAATCTGGATTATTGCGGGCAAAATCCAACAACGGCTCAGTCTCCACACCACTAATGCGAAACATGACTGAGACAGGTTGCAACTCACCTGAATTACTTCCTTTTACGAATGGCGCACCAGCTAAAGCTGATATATCACCATCACCGGAACAGTCGAGAAACACATCTGACTTGATTTCAGTATGTCCAGTCTTATTAAAAAGAGAAACCGAAGTAAGTCTGCCTGCAGAAACGTTAACATCGTAAACAAAACTATGAAGCAGGAGATCAACTCCATATTTATCCAACACTCTCGCAATGGCAATCTTCATAAATACCGGATCAAAAGCTACATAGTAAATTAGACGGTGATCGTTAATAGGCCCGATATATCCTCCTAACCTGCTGCATTCATCGAACAGCTCACGACCAACTCCTCCCATAATCCATTCTCCACGAGCATTCACCGCACCATCAACTGGGATTCCACTAAGCAACTCCCCACCTGGGGCACCTCCAGATTCGATGAGAAGCGTTCTCTTACCCAACTTCGCAGCTGAAGCAGCAGCAATTACTCCGGCTGCTCCTGCACCAACAACAACAACATCGTATTTTGTATGATTACTGTACGTAACTTTTGTTGAATTATTCATAAATGAAATTTTAATGTTAATAAATTAGCTTAGAAATTATCCATTTTTGCCATAGGAGTATCTTTGCTATGGGATGATATTTTGCTCCTTTTTCGCATACTCAGAACGAGAATGATAAAGGCAGACAAATGTAAAAATCCGATCCCTGTGAAAACAGGAACATATCCTACCGAAGCTATCAGCCTGCCAGCAAGTAGATTAAAAACAATTCCTCCTAAAGCACCACCAATGGCGGTCATCGATAGAAAGGTAGCCAGATTCTTGCGATTAATGCTCTCCGAAATTAAAGACAGCTGGTTAGACATCCAGCACGCTTGAGCTGCAAGTACTATAGCAACCAACATGACCATCAACCAGATAATATCTGTACGAACTGCAACTAATGCTAATGGCGATAAACAAACTGCGACCAGCATTAATGTGCGACGAGCCTTATACGACGCCCACCCACGTCGGATGAGCAAGTCGGAGAGCGCACCTCCTCCAGGTCCTCCAATATCGGCAGCTAGAAAAGGTATCCATGCGACAAACCCAACCATAGCTAACGAAAAACCTCGTGCATTCTGCAAATAGTCTGGAAACCAGAACGCAAAGAAGAATGTAATTGGATCGGTGAGAAAACGAATCGCAAAAAAACTCAAGATTAAAGGATGTCGTAGAAGTTGCCTCATTGAAAGTCCCTTTTCATTCGTATCAGATGAACCACGTTGCTCAAGAATGTAACTTCGCTCTTTGGACGACAATTTCGGGTGCTGCTCAGGCGAATAGTAATTACGCCACCATACAATCAGCAGAATGAGACCAAGTATGCCAGTAAATATGAAAGCGATACGCCAATTGAATTGTACTGTAAGAAAAGCGATTAATGGTGGAGCCAGAAGCGCTCCTACCACATTACCATTGGAGAAAACTGCCATGCTCAAACCTCGCTCACGCCTCGGAATCCATTCAGCTACAGCCTTAACACCAGCAGGGCTATTAAAACTTTCTCCCAATCCTAATAGAAACCGGAGTGCAACCAGCGACATCCAGCTCCATGCTACTGCATGGAGCATGCTTACTGCTGTCCAGAATATAATTGCAATGGCCAATCCTATCCGCACTCCAATCCGATCAAGTACTCTTCCGGAAAAAGTGTATCCAACTATATAAGCAATGAGAAAGGATGTCACGATATAAGAATACTCAATCGATCCAAATCCCAAGGTCTTTTTGAGTGTGGGTGCCAGGACGGAAAGTGCCTGTCTGTCGAAGTTATTCACCAATGCAGTAAGGAAAAGTATTCCCACAATCCCCCATCGTTGATGGTTGTAGATATATCTTCGGATAGATTGCATATTTGACATCATACTGCTTAAAATGTAGGTTTTCTTGTCACCCTCGGGTACCTGCAAATTGAAAGAAAGATCAGATATCCCTGTAGAGTTTCATTTATCATTATTTTTTATAAACACTAAAACTTATCATCAAAATACAGCCTACTTTTGTCCATTATACCTAAATTTTTTATTGAAAAAATGGATAACAACGCTTTGAGAATATTCTTAATAAGCCTAAATTTGTTCATTGCCCTCAATCCTTGATCACTTCCTGAAAATTCTTATTACCGGTTTCCCAGAAAACGAATAGCTCTATATAATCATTATTTTTAGCGATGATCAGCGCTTTTCGATGACCTATTTGAATCAAATCACAATCTGCTACCTCACCCTTGACATATAAACCGCTTTCGTAAGGTGGCAGGACTTTAAAGTCGCCCTGACCGTCACCTATTAATACCAGTCCATAACCGGCATCTTGTCTGGGCGTTTCTACTTCGAAGCCGTAAAGATTACCATTCAATATCACATCGAGGTGACCGTCATTGTTAATGTCAATTGGAAGGACATGTTTTACAGTTGTTAGTTGGGCTCCATCAGGTAGCTTTTTAGCCATAAATAAGCCATCTCCCTTATTTTCAAAATAAGTGGTGGCAAAGTTAGTAGCAGTATAATGTAAAGCACTTTCCAAATCATTTTGACTATATATGTCCCTTAATTCGGCCATCGCATAGGAATGATATGTTGGAAATTTTTTCTTGACAAATGGCATCTGATTAGATGTACATTCTCTTCCTCTCAATGGGAACAATTTTCCTCCTTCATAAAAGCCCAATACAATATCCAATGATCCTGTTCCATCAAAATCTTTGGTATAAATCTCGAAAGGTTCACTATGTGAAGCTTTGTATTTACTGTTTAGACCTAGATTACCCACTACAAGATCTTGGTCACCATCTTTATCAAAATCGCCACAGGCTATACTAAACCACCAACCTATTTCGTTTGATAGCCCTGCTTCTTTAGTATAGTTGATGAATCCGCTACCGTCATTTCTTAAAACAGTAATGGGCATCCATTCTCCAACGATAACCAGATCAATTAAATTATCTCCATCAATGTCGGTCCAAGCCGCATCTGTCACCAGTCCAATTTCATGGAGCATTTTGGCTGATTGGTCGGTAATATCAGTGAACAAAGGATTGCCGCTTTGACTATCATTTCGTAAAATATAGCTACTGGCAGGGAAGGGATATTTACCAGGAATTTGTCGTCCGCCAATAAATAAGTCTAAGTCACCATCATTATCGTAGTCCGCCGATCTTACCACTGACCCGCTGGTTGCAGATCGAGGTAAGGCCTCCACTGCTCTATAAAATTCACCTTTACCGTCATTTACGTATAACCGGTCTTGCAAATATTGAGATTCTGCATCAAACTCGTTACTTCCACTGACTATATATAGATCCTGATCACCATCACCATCTGCGTCAAAAAAATGAGCGCCTACGTCTTCATGCTTTTTGTCTTTTTCCAGCAGATTGTGATCAGTGGGTTTAAAGCTTTGGTCATGTTGTTGCAGAAAGAGTTGGCCACTATACCCTGACGCTCCTCCCAAATAAAAGTCTTCCAACCCGTCTCCATTTACATCGCCTACGGCCAACGCAGGACCTTCCTGAGACATCTTGTGTGGCAGCAGGTTTTCTCTTTTAAAATCGTCAAATAGGTTTTCAGTGTGTTTTGCTTCTTGTAAAGTGGCTATTTCTAATTTTTCGAATAAAGGATTTAACTTCAATTCCTTACTCTCTTTCATCGCATTGAGATAACTTACGGTGATGGCTTGATTGGGTCTGACATTGCGCTTAACCTCCCGTTTCCCATCCGGCCAAGTAACCTCCAGTTTATCAATCAATTCATGATTGCCAAGTCCAAAGTGTATTACATCATCCATGGAGGATTGGAAACCCCGAGTTGAATAATTTTCTACCGTTTGTTGCAGGCCACCGCTATTTATTGACACTCGGGCGCCAATTCCTCTGGGATTTCTTTCACTTCCCGAGAGCCTGACTATCAGGTAATTACCCAGTTCGTATTCTACAGCATTATTTTTATAGATAAAACCGAAGTCATCCATGTTATTGGTAATCAAATCCAGGTCCCCGTCTTGGTCAAGATCTGCATAAGCGGCACTATTTGTACAAGTCAATAAGACTGGGGCCCACTTTCCATTTTGGTTGGAAAATGTAAGACCGTTTTCGTTTCTGAAAAAGTAGTTGTCTTTCTTCCGTTGTGGCATTTTTGAAACAATCTCCGCAATGTGCTTCCTGGAGGCCGTTTCATATTCATCGGGCAACATCTCCTGGTGCTCATTTTCAAATTTCGCCATTTGTTTATCCCCATAGATCACGTAATCCACATTCCTGAAATCGCGTTTTATCCCGTTTGAAATGAAAAGATCTTTCATCCCATCGTTGTTCATGTCGAAGAACAGGGGCGCCCAACTCCAATCTGTATTAGAAACTCCGGCAAAGGCAGCTATATCTGAAAACCGGGGAACTGATGAATTATCCGCTCCTTGATTTATTTGAAGAGTATTGTACATATATTGGTAATGAAGGCCTTTATCCACAGCGCTGTAAAATCGCTGTGGGTTCATACCACTCATGCTGGTCTTACTATCATAATTATTTTCTGATACCATGTCCACGGTTATGAAATCAAGCCAGGAGTCATTGTTAATATCAGCGATGTCCGAACCCATTGAAAATATTGAAGTGTGATTAGTTGCCTGGTTCAAAACTTCATTGAAACTACCGTCTTTTTGATTGAGATATAATCGGTCCTTTTCGGAAAAATCATGGGTAACCAATATATCAGGCCAGGTATCATTGTTCATATCCCCGATAGAAACCCCCAGTCCAAAACCAATGCCGTTGTTGATCATGCCGGCTTCTTCCGAAACATCAATGAACTTTCCGTGATCGTTTCTATACAAACGGTCACTGGTTTGGTCGGATTTAGAAGAGAGTAATCGGTCAATATTGTTCTCAACTTCCTTAGGATCCATGTTGTGGTTCAAAAGAAACATATCCAGGTCACCATCTTTATCGTAGTCAAAAAAAGCGGCCTGTGTAGATTGATGTGGTAGGTCCAGGCCGTAAGTTTCTGACTCTTCCGCAAACTTAGGAATTCCAATTTCATTGTTACCCTGATTGACATATAACTCGTTTCTTTTTTTGTCAGGGTCATCGAATTTACCTGATTTACAAATGTAGATATCCATTTTACCGTCCGCGTTGATATCCACCACGGAGACACCGGTATGAAACCCGTACTCCCCTTTCATACCCGCTACGGAGGTAACATCTTCGAACCGGAGTTCACCCTTATTAATAAAAAGTTTGTTTGATGTCAGGTTTGCCGTAAAATAGATATCCGGTAAATCATCCCCGTTAAAATCACCAACACCAATACCACCCCCGTTATATAGATATTCATAAAAAATGCCATTCATTATTGGTGTCTCTTTAATTAGATTGACAAAATTTATGCCTGAGCGATCAGGGCCAAGCACCTCAAAAAGCATAGGGTTTTTTGAGATCTGTTTACCCTGATGGTTATTTTTTTCCCCATTGCAGGAATACTGTAAAATGCATATGATAATTACCATAGAGTAAAGCTTTGTTTTCATCATGCCCTTAATTCGATTTTATGAAGCTCCACTATCATTGAAAATGATTCGTTATCTGGTCACTAATTTTGTCTATTGTGCATTTTCCTGACCATCCTTCTAAGATTCGCATATGCTTTTCAAGGTCAATAAGCTGATTATATGAATCCTGTGAAACTTCTATTTTACGATTCAATAGAACTTCAAACATTTCAATTAAAACGTTGATATTATCGGTATCTGCATTTTGCATATCAACTTGATAATTCTATCATTTTGTTGAGTATCTCCTAAAAGCCTTCTTGATTCTCTCTTCCCGCCAATATAAGCCACCCAGGTTAGCTTGCGGTTGGTAAATTTTTGTTTTTCACGACTTTGATTCTTAATAAAATCCCAGTTTCCGAATGCAACTCTTAATCCGTAATCTCGAATTAATTCAATCTCTTTCACTTGGTCTCTATTTGCACCTGTTTCCCAGTCCCAATCTCCTTTTGTGATCTTAAGGGAAGTCTGTTCATTAAAATTTACCGCCCAAGAGCCCGTTTCGGGGAAAGTGCTGGTAGCTTCTTCTTCTGCGGAATTCCACTGTACTGAAGTACCCATAACCAGCTGATCTGCTATTTCAGGTGCACGAGGTTCATCTGTATCGGATTTTGCCTCCGGTCCAATTCTGAAATCAGCGCCTACAAGGTATCCCAGAGTACCATCGCCCGTACAATCCACAAACAGCTTTCCCTTGAATTTATATTCCTTTCCGGTAATAATACTCCTGCCGGTTACAGAAACAATACGGGCACCTTTTTTTTCAGCTCCAAACACATCGGTGTTCAGAAAATGATGTAAGTTTTTTTCAGCTTGCACAATCCGAAGTTTTTTATCATCACCATAGTTAGTGTCAGGGCCGGCATTGTGCTCCGTTTTTTCAGGATTTCTTTTGATGATTTCAAATATTTTTTTGCTTCGTACAGCATTGGAATCTTGTTTGGCCTCCCAAAATTTCCAGTGCCCAACAGGCCCAAGCTCATCGACCAGGGAACCCAGGTTGGTGTACGGTTTCTGATAAATCAATCCCGATAACCCAACACGTACCTCCGAGCTGCCATTGCCACCCAATACTGGCCTATTTTGAACCAATGCTACTTTTAAGCCCAACCGTGCCGCACTCACTGCAGCACAAATGCCTGCTAATCCACCACCTACAACAACCAGGTCGTATTCACCTGCATCTTCTGGTTCATCTCGAAAACCAAGGTTTTTGTGCCTAAAAGCAGTTAATTCTTCTAATTGGTTGGGAGGTGTGAATTTTTTGTCTGTTGTCAAAACGATGGCATCACACCTTCCATTGAAACCGGTTAGGTCGTGGAAGGATATTTTCATCTGGTTCGGTTTGAGGCGAATACTGCCACCCTGTTGCCAATGCCATTCTACGCCTTCCGTGCCAAATGTCGTTTTTAATGTCTGACCATCTATTGACAATTGAAACCTACCTGGCGACCCTTCAACATTCCATGGAGCTGTCCAATCCCTGGTGCGCACCCACACATGATAATTCCCTTTCGAAGGAACCTCAATTATCGTATTCGCATCTGAAACTGGCAAACCCAGACCATGAGCCATTAGGTAAGCCGACTGCATGACATCCATCGACTGTTGATCAATAACCCAACCACCACGTTCAGAAAAGCTTTCTGCTTCGATAAAAATCATCTCCCCGTTTTGGCAAAAAGCCAATAAATTTATTAAGCTGAAGGCTAGACTTAAATACAGCTTAATAAAATTTGACACTGGTGTACCTTTAGATATATAGCGCATACTATTCCTATCTATCATCCAATGCTAAAAACTCACGTACTAAGTAGCTATGGTTATACTCCTCAGAGTCAGCCACTCTTCCAAGGTTATCTTTGGTCATTTTACTTACCACAGTTTTATCACCTGATAAGAACTTCAAATATGACCTCAACTGATTACGCGACATTTGCCCTATCTGTGATGACAGAATTTGTACGGCGGCAGGGTTTGCGAAATTTAAATACTGAATAAGTAGTGTTTTTGAGTTGATATCAATGGCCGAAAATGACTTATAAACTTCTTTTGTCACTTCCTTGTTGTTCAAAAAATTATCAGGTAGTTTTTTGAACAGGTACGTTCGAAAAAGAGGCTTAGACTCTTTAAACAGGGCGATAATGCGGTTATTATGCTCCATAATATGCGAACTATCCATGGCCCTTAATGCCGCAAATTGATAGGCCTCATAAGGAGCATATAAGAAATTTTCAATTAAAGAGGAGGCGTAATGCGTTTGATAATAAGACTTGATTTTGTCTACCACCTCTCCATGGACCAGGCGCCAGATGGTGTATGATGTATAAAGAGCGCCTTGAATCACCACGGATTTTATTTCCTTTTTTGTAGCTGACGAAACCCCGTCTACTCCAGATGGTAAGCGGAGTTCGTTTGCTGGCTTGGAATCCACCAATTCGGTTATAGACCTTCGTCCTAGAATGGAATTGCTATTCATCAAAAGTTCATGTAGCTTTTGGTAATCCTCCTCCAGGAAAGGATCGTGCTCATGCTTGGTCAATGGTAGTTCGTTGGAAGCTTCATATCCGGAATAGTTACCTTGAAGGTCCCAGTACACATTTATGTGTGCCAACTTGCATTCGCCATCGGCACATACCGGTGTGCTGATTTTAGCAAGAAAAAGGAGGGGTTGCTCATCACTTCCCAATAACAAACACACTTTGTGCTCTACTTTATTATTAAGATTGGGAAAAGAAAACGCCGGCACGTGACGCGAGACAAGTTCAAGTTCATTTCCCATGAGGAAGTAAAATGAGCGGTTACCTTGAGCGGCGCTCGTAAGTAAACCAGGGAGTATTAATACCAACAACGCCATCTTCATTGTTGTTGCTCAATTAACTCCATATATTCACTTAGATGAGATTTGTAGATTAGTCGTGGGCCCACTTTATACTTCATACAAAGACTAGCTGCAAACCCGACGGCTGCACCCATTTGGCCAGTGGTACGCATCACCCTGGGCCCACCAAGACCCACATGCGAACAACTAAAGTTTCTACCTGCCATAAAGAGGTTATCAATATTTTTGGAGTAGAGGCTTCTATAGGGTATGTAATATTTTTCAGTTTTATAGAATAACGCCGTTGATAAAAAATCCGGTTCTGCAGGATCTGTGAGATTATTTTGATAATGAACGTCAATTTCCCTGGTTTCCATTACTACTGAGTCCGGAAACTTCGTTTGATCCACTACATCTTTGAAGGTGAAAATATGATCTCCAACCAACCTCCTTGACTCTCGTTTGCCCACCAAGTAAGATACCCACTCCAACCTCAATAAACTATTTTCTTCATCTTGCTTGGCATTGTAAAAGGATCCAAAAATTGCTCTGAGCATGTGGTCACGGATTTCCTCAGCATCTTCAATTTGATGCAGATCATTTCTGGAAAACTCCCAATACCACTCACCGGCAATTGCTTTATGGTCTTTTGCCACCTCCATGGCCCATGGCACATTTGGAAAAACCTGAACTTCAGTTTCTTCCGTTGTTCTCCACAACACAGAGGACCCCATGACAATATTATCAGGCTGTTCTGGGCTCCATAATTCACCCCATGCTTCCCAAGCTTCCCCGTATGTATCCACGCTTTCTCTTCCATAGGAATATTTAGCGCCCGTCCAAAACCCAATCCATCCATCTCCGGTAGAGTCTACAAACCAAGGCGCACGAAAACGCTTTCTTTCACCGGATGAAGTATGTCTGGCATCTACGTACTGAATGCGATTGTCTTCAGCCACTGCATCGTATGCCCTGGTATTTAAAAACAAGTCAATATTTTGGTAGCTCTTTACATTGTTGTCGCGCTTTTGCTGGTCAGCCTTAGCTTGAGGAGATCCATTGGGATAATGCTCAGTATCAATTAATTTAAGTATTCTTTCGAATTTGCCATAAATGCCTAAAGTGTGAACTCTAATCTCGCTACTGGCATTACCTCCCAAAATAGGGCGATCATGAATTAGCGCTACTTTCATACCCTGTTCTGCTGCTGCAATGGAAGCCGCACAACCAGCGATTCCACCCCCTACAACCACGAGATCATAGGCCAATTCCTCATTTGGATTCCAAGCTTCCTTAAGTTGATCTTGTCGCCAGGTTAAAAGTGATTCACCTCCTTGAGGTGGCTTTTCACTGGACTGGGTTAAATATATAGCGTCACACCTACCGTTAAAGCCAGTAAGATCTGACAGCTCCAATTTGATCTCGGAGGTTCCTATTTCTATTTCTCCCGCGTATTCCCAGGTCCATCCAGGGGTGGCACCCAGCACCTTGGGCAACGTAAAGTCATTGACCATTAATGTGAATAGTCCAGGCGCTTTCCAATTGCCAGGAACCCAGTTCTTGCTGCGTACCCAAACATGGTATCTTCCTATACTTTCCAGCACGGCTAATGTCGATGCAGCCTCAACCGGTACGCCCATTCCATGCGCTATGAGGTACGGGGAGCCCATTTGTTCAACAAACTGTGGATCCGTCAACCAACCTCCTTTGTTCATGAAACTTTCAGCTTCAATCAGTAAAGAGCTCTGTGCAAAAAGACTGGTTGTGATTAACTGAATTACTACGAAAAATCCTGCAACTTTAAACATTTTGAGACTTATACTTTAACCCGGATTATACATTGGACTTCATTGTGAGAGCCTTAAATGGCTGTAAGATAAGCACTCGCACAGACTTTTTGCAACGGATACATAGCACCGTTATGGTGAGTAGGAAAAATCGAGCAAGAGCCTAGATTGCCCCAACGGGACGCCTTTGGCGTAGTCAGTTAAAGCTCGTAATAGATTTCTAGTACATAATCCGGGTTTAAAGGTTATTAAATAATTTATTAGCTCTTGGGACACAGAATCATATACAGCAATTCTATGAGCCCTGACGACTAAACTACCTCTTACCTAACTCACCTGGTAAATCTTAATAACCACCGGGGTTCTGTGTAACAGTACCCCCAGAGGCGTCTATTTCAGCTTGAGGGATGGCCCAAAGATAGTCCCTGCCAGGGTTGAAAATCCGAACCTCCACTTCGCGATAATCTAAATTACCGGCAACGTTTCTAAGTTGAGACGGAGCGCCAGCGTAATCAATGAAACCATCATCATCAATACTGGGCACAAACCCTAAAACCCCTCCAATTTTATTCCACCCGTTAGCGGGAGAGCCAAATAATGTGGTATTCATTACTTTTTCTGCGATCCTCCACCTTCTAATATCAAATAACCTTAGCCCTTCGTTTGCTAACTCCACTTTACGTTCTCTACGAATTACTTTTCTCAATTCACTTTGATCCGTGGTGATAATCGACGGATAATTCAAAACATCATCTCTGTCAGTTCCATAGGCCCTGGCCCGAACATCGTTAATTGCATCTAATACCGACTGGTCGATGCCTCCGGATTCTATTTTTGCCTCAGCGTAAATAAGCAATACTTCAGCGTATCGCATCAGAATTGTGAACCCTTCGGAATTAACCACATCGCCATCACCCATCAATGCAGGTTCGTCTGAAAATTTCTTCCAATTATAACCTGTATACGACGTAAACTCATTAGAGCCTCCGGTGGTAAAATCTTGGCCGCTTATAGGGTCTGTTTTGGTGTTCCCCCTGAATTCTGACGAGTTCACATTTAATACTCTGGCAGTGTTCACACCGTCAACAACGCTCCAAGTGGCAATGCTGTCCCTATGCGTTTCGAAAATATGACCAGTCCAAACTTCCCCGGGAACTACTATGGAAGCTTTTAAGCGAGGATCCCTATTGTCCAATGGGTTTTCCGGATCAAAAGCGGGATCTTCATCAATGGGTAACCCGTTAACGGTTTCGTATGAATCTACAGTCTGTTGAGCAGGTACCCACATCGCCCATCCGCCAAATCGAGTACCTTGTATTATTGGTAACCAGTGAGTCTTTGTGCCTTGTTTATAGGAAATATCGAAAATGACCTCCCCAGAACCTGTACCCTCGGATGTGAACAAAGCCTCATAATCAGGGAAAAGATTGTGAGAATTGTCATCGATCACCTCCTGGGCGGCACTCTCTGCCAGGCTGTAGTCTTCATTATATAAAGCAATCCGCGCTATTAGCGTGCGTGCGGCATTTGCGGATGCCCTACCTCTATCTCCCCCGGTCCACGTCGATGGCAGGATATCTGCAGCAGTCTCTAAATCCTGTAAAATGTTTGCCACGATATCTGATTTTGGAGTCCTGGCCAGTGATATTCCATCCAAAGAAGTTACCATCTCCGTCCTATACGGGACGTCGCCAAATAACTCCACCAGATAACTGTAGAAGAAAGATCTGAGAAATAATGTCTCTGCCCTTATCACTTCAAATCGTTCAGGATCACTATTCTCTCTTGCCTTTTCCATATTGTCAAGCAAGTTATTGGCCCGCTGAATACCTTGGTACATTTGATTCCAAAACCCATTAGCCACCCCATCCGTCGACGTCATTCCTCCTTGGGTAATCGTAGCCGCTCCAGTTACATTACCTCTGCTAAACCCATAGTCAGTGGTCTGATCCAAAGCCTGTATAAAAGGTAAGCCAATAGTGTAATTAGTACTCCTATAGATACCAGATAAAGCTACTTCCAACTGATCCTCTGTTTGGAAAAATGTGGCATCTGTAGGTGCACTGGGATTCTCAAAATTTAGAAAATCAGACTCACATCCACCAATTAGGGTGACCAGTAGAAGAATAAAGATATAATTATATAGTAATTTCATTGTTCAAGTATTTAAGAGATTATTGAAAACTAATATTTAACCCAGTAGTAAAAACCGAAGTTACAGGGTAAAACGCTCCTGAAGAAAAGTTCGGAACTAACGGGTCGATACCTTCAGGTAGATTGTCAATTGTGAATATATTCTGACCTGAAACAAAGACTCTTAGCCTGCTCAATCCAATTCTATCAATTAAAGAATTGGAGAAGGAATACCCTAAGGTAAGATTTCTCATGCGGAAATAAGAAGCATCAAATAACCACTGAGTATTGGTTCTCCAGTTACTGCTATTGCTACCCGGTGTAAATCTCGGGTTTGAGGCATTGGTATTCTGAGGAGTCCATGAATCTGTTTGCCAGGTTTGAATTTTGCCTGCATTGAAGAATGGATAGGCTACATCGCCCTGTAATATTATGTCCCTATTGCCAACTCCCAAAAATGACATGGAAAGATCGAATCCTTTATAGTAGGCAAAAAGATCAAAACCATAGTTCAATCTTGGCTGGGAGTTTCCAATAATGGTTCGATCATTGTTATTGATGATCCCATCATTGGTCAAATCTGCGTATTTTAGATCACCTGGAGCTACTGGTCCGAATTGAGGAAAGGGGAGCTCCGCATTTAGAGCGCCACTTCCATCAAAATCACTTTCCGGATAGAATCCTAACACTTGTAAACCGTAAATTGAACCAATGGCTTCTCCCAATCTATCAATTGTATTACCTGGTGGAAGCTCTTCTAATCCATTTAAATCAGTAATGGTGTTTTTGAAAGTGGAAAAATTAAAGTTTGCACCATATTGAACCTCACCAATATTATCATTCCATCCAAATGACAGATCCCATCCTTTATTTTCTACTTCACCGGCGTTTTGGGTAGGAGGCAATAAACCAATTGAGGGAGGAACAGTTACATTCAGAAGAATGTCTTTGGTCTTTCTAATGTAATATTCTATAGTAAACGATAGTCTCCCACTCAATAGAGAAGCATCCACACCAAAATTTGTGGTTTCTGCCGTTTCCCATTGCAATTCTTGATTAGAAAGCACAGTTTGAGCACCGCCTACAACTGGAACATCACCAATAATAGGATTTGCGTTACCCACTCCGAATAGAGATACATAGGCAAAATTTATGGGATTTCCATTATTATCGAATATGAACTGGTTACCTAGTTGTCCCCAAGATGCCCGTAATTTCAAGTCATCAACAAACGTGGAAGAGGGAAACAGATCCTCTGCCATGCGCCAGCCTACAGAAAAGGAAGGGAAGATTGAAACCCTGTTTTCGGGAGCAAATCTTGAGCTGGCATCTCTTCTAATATTGGCTTCAAAAAGATACTTTCCTTTATAACTGTAGTTAATCCTTCCAAATACGGACTCTAAAGCGTTTAAGGTTTCGCTTCCTGAATTCAATTGGGTATTGGCATCTCCGGTGCTTAGTTGTTGGAATTCCTGAAGGATGAAATTTCGTCTGGAGGCAGAAAAAACATCGGAACGGAATTTGAGGAATTCATAGCCGGCAGTACCGGTTATTGCATGTTCAGAAAACTGTCTACTGTAGGTAGCTATTACATTCAGATTGTCTTGAAAAGAATTAAAACTTCTTTGCGTCAAAGAATTTTCAATGGGGTTCACACCACTTTGAGACACGTCTTTCCACTCATATTGTGCAGTGAATGCCTTCAAATCATTATCCCTGAATTGAGGTGCATAGGTTAATGAAATATCCAGGTCCTGAATTGGCCTGTAGGTTGCTTTAATTAACCCTCTAAAGTAATTGAAGGTTTCGGTTGTCAGTCCACCTGCAAGCACTCCGGCAACCGGATTTAGACCGTTCCACCCTGGTCCGAACGATCCATCTGAATTTATCGCTGAAAACAAGGGTTGAATACGGTATGCCTGTCTGGTAATATTGTCTAATGCAGGAGTGGGCTCTTCCCTGATTGATTTTCTGAAATTCAGATCAAACACTATACCCAGCTTGTCGTTCAATTTGATATCGGTATTAAATCTGCCGTTATACCTTTTGAAGTTGTAATTGGGAATATTGCCATCCTGATCCTGATAGGATATAGAACCGGATAGTTTTATAGATTCTGAGCCTCCTCTAACGGAAATATTATGATATTGTTGGAAGCCATTTTCACTAAACACTTCCTTAACCCAATCTGTATCAGGAAACTCATCAGTCCCACGATTGGCAGTGTAGTCATCTATGAAACTTTGATCGAAAGAACCAGGTTCTGCAATATTTCGGTATTTAATAAACCCCAAACCATCCTCAAACTCCAGATTCTGGGCAATTCTTTGAACGCCGAAATAATTATTATAGTCAACCGTCAAAGCCCCCGATTTTCCTCTCTTAGTAGTTATCAAAATAACTCCATTAGCAGCCCTGGAACCATATATTGCCGCAGCTGAGGCGTCCTTCAGTATCGAAATGGATTCGATATTATTTGCGTCAATCCCATTGATATCTTCGGGAATGCCGTCAACAAGGATTAGTGGGTTATTCTTTCTTCCGTTTCCGAGGGTACCGATTCCACGTATTCTTAGTGTTGCATCATCTCTACCAGGCTGACCACTGGTTTGCGTAGCTACCAGTCCTGGGGCTAAACCTGCCAGGGCCGTTGAAGTCTGAAAAACAGGTTGAATGGCTAGTTTTGAGCCCTCAATAGTTTCGACAGACCCTGTAAGATTTACTTTTTCCTGGATACCATACCCAACTACAACCACATTCTCAAGCGATCGCAGATCTGTAAGTAAAGTGACCTCTAAATCGGTCATGTTGGACACATCGATTTCTTGTGTGTGGTATCCGATGGATGAAAACATTAAAATTTTTTCTTCAGGGGTAAGCTCAATTCGGAATTTCCCATCGGTATCAGTCACGGTTCCTTTAGTAGTTCCTTTTACGATGATATTAACACCGGGGAGAGGTTCGCCCATTTCATCGGTTACTCTTCCTTTTATCTCTAATTCTACGAAGTCGTTTGCGTAAGAGACATCAACAACATCAGGTAACCTGGACGATTTTAAGCTTACCAGGATGTCCTGATCAACTCTTCTAAATCGTAGCCCGCTCTTTTTAGAAATATCTCTAAGAACATCGCCAAGAGACTTATTATCAGCATGAATACTAATTTTCTGTTTCTTTTCCAGTAAATTATTGCTGTACACAAAATCAAACTGCGTTTTAAAACCAATTTGATCAAATATCTTTTCGATGTTGCTTTTCTTTAAATGTATCGTTAGATAGATATTCTCAACACTTTTATCCTGGGCATTACTTTCTTTGGCAACTAGCAAAGAAATGCAAAAGCATTGAATGAAAAATCCCATTACCGCATACCTAGACATTGCAGCAATTTGTTTTAGTAAGGTTGAATTCATAACTTTATAGTGATTTGTAAAAATTTATTTTCAAATTAGTTTCCTGAAGTACTGCTAAGGGGGTCTGCTTACTTTCTTTTGCATTACTTCAGGATTTTTTTGTCGTGCCTTCTTCAGCTTGTGTCGTATAATTTTTTCATATTATTTTAGTTTAAGTATCACTTTGTCGTCCTTTAATTCATACTCTATACTTAGAGTATAAGAGATAGCTTTTAATACATATTCCAGGGTATTATTTTCAAACCTTCCAGTAAATCTTTCCTCTGCCCATTTAGTTTCGTCCTCTACTACAATATCAAGACCATACCACTGATGCAGTCTTGTAGAAACTTCCTTTATATCGGCATTTTTAAATATTATGACACCATCTTTCCAACCCGCTACTTCTTCTTCCATACTGAAATTTGTAGTATACAAAGCTCTACTCAGACGATTGAACGTAACCATTTCACTGGGGGCAAGGTAAACCCATTGTGTACTATCACTACCATAACCCTTGGTTGAGACTGCTACTTGCCCGGAGATAACTGCCACTTTAATAACGTTGGAAATCCCGTATGCGTTAATGTTGAATGAAGTGCCAAGTACAGTAGTGGATACTTCCCCGGTCCGTACAATAAACGGTCGGGTAGTATCTTTCTTTACTTCAAAAAACGCCTCCCCTTCTAACACTACCTCACGTGAGTCGCCCTGGAAACTATTTTGAAAGCGGATATTACTATTTGAATTTAACCTTACCGTAGTGCCATCTGGTAATTTTATAGTTGATTTTCTACCAAGAGGGTTTGATTTTTCGACTAAGGTGATTGTCTCAATTTCTTCAATTTGATTATTATTAAAATAGAGAGCATAAGCAAGAACGAATATTAATGCAAAGCTTGCGGCAACTTTTAAAATCAACCAGACAGGATTCCTTTTTCTATTTCCTACGTTTTCTGAATCAGCCCGAATATCATTACTTCTTTGAAGCACCTGCTGAATGAATAATTGTTTACTTTTTACATTCTGGGGAATTTCCGATGGCATATTATCCCAGGAAATCTTCATCAATGCTGTCGCTGAGTCTTTGTTTGCTGGGTTCGAAAACCAGGCATACACGTGTTTTTCTTCTCCTTCGGTACAAGTCCCCCTTATAAATTTTTTAAATAACTCCTTGTTCATAATGATCTATACAATTAAATACACCAAATAGTGACTCTTCCCCCACACCTAGGATGAGTTTATTGAAGTAGGCATTTAATAAACAATGATTTTAGCCTTAAAAACAGCTTGAAATATTTTGTTAAGTATCTGATATTAAGTATATTAATATCAGATACTCTGCCAGTGTATTTGCGAAGTTGAGAATTTACACTTTCAATACAATTAGTAGTACCAAAGCTTCTGGAAAAAATCATAATCAGAACCAGTTTATGGATGGTCAGCGTTTCCTCCATCCCTTCTACCCCCTTTTGGCAAGAATCTATGGCCCCCTTTTGCCGATATTTAGTGGCCTACTTTAGCGATATTTTCCAGTGGCTCGTTCTTCTCTCGACAGCTTGACAACCACTCTGCCCTTACCTTACCGCTTCCAGAGCAGAATACGTCTGTCCCTTTGACTGTACGGAACCCTTTTGTCCATTCTTCTGCATATAGCAGCTCCATCTGAACTCCTGGTCTTTTCCTGGCTTTTCCACGGTTGTTTACAATCTGTGAGCAACTGCTCCTTGGTTTAAAGATTTGGTCCTTCCCTTGGTTCGGTATTAATGAACCTTCAACAGTACTTGACCGCTGCTGACTTCTCTGACCCTCTCAGGTTAGAGATCTCCCATGTTAAGTACATATGCTTTCCGTTGATACCACAGTATTTACCACCCAAGGATACGTCTGGCTTTTGAGCTTCTGTGTCTATTGCCACATTACCCACTTGGTAGGCCTTATATACTGTTCCTGTCCGTTGATACCAACTTTTTCTTTAAGCTTCCTTCAGATTTGGAGTCGCCTCCAACACCCTTGCTCTCAGCTAGCAGTTCCCGCCATCATAGGCCTTCACGGGACTTCCACCCTAGAGATTATGTACATGCATGGCAAACAAAAACCTGCTGGCTGTTCTAGCAGAAGGTGATGAAAGCAATGGCAAGCAGTGGTAAACCCCCTAATGGGTAAAGTTAGAAGTCGATGAAACGGTAGTAGGAGAACAGGAAGAAGGTGTTGTAGGGCGTCAGAATAACCGAAAAAAGAAGGTTTTAGTTGCTATTGAGAAGAAGGGTAGAGGAGTTAGCCGAATGTATGCCAGGATAATTGACAATGCAGGTACTAAGCAGTTGAAGCCTTTTTCGAAGATCATATATCCTGTCAGGCTAATATCAAAACCGACAAATGGAGGGGATACATGCCCTTAATGAATGAATACTGTCACTTAGTTCAAACCGAGAGTGGAAAGAAGGGTAAGAACTTCCAATGAGTTTATTAAGAAATTCCCAAAATTAGAAAATGTGGTAACGTTTCTGGCTGTCACCAGAATAGAAAAATAAGAATTGAATAGGTATAGTTTAAATATATTCTTAAGTACTTGAGCGCTCTTCCTATTTGATTTTCAACGGTTTTTTCAGTTATTCCCAATTTTATAGCAATTTGGATATTAGTTAGGTGAGCCATCCTACTCATCTTGAATATTTGCTGCCGTCTTTGAGGTAGGCCTTCAATTGCTTTTGTCAAAATTTGTTGCATATCCTCCATCATCAAGGCCTGGTCCGTCCTGATGCCATCTGCGACATCCACATTAAGTTCTACAAATGAGCCGCCCTTTCTTGACTTGTCTCTTATTTTATTGAGTAAATGGTTCTTAGTTATCTTGAACAAATAACCTCCAAGCGAACAAGGATCACCTAATTTATTCCTGTTATGCCATACTTTAATTAATACATCCTGGATTGCTTCCTCTGCATCTTCTTTCGACTTCAAAAACGCATAAGACATGTTATATAACTTTCCCCCGTAACTATCATAGAGGTAATCCAACCCCCTAGAATTACCTCTTTTTAACATATTTACAATATTATGATCTCTGGTATTGATGAAAAACGGCTAAGATGTAAACTATCAAATAGCAATTTATGTAAAAAACCTCAACTATTCAGGTACCCAAACAGGTTTTAGTCAAAAATCAGAAATTTATCGGAGTTATCCATACAATATAGTTTGGATTGCTCAAAATCAGCTTTATTATCCATCTTGGTGGATAAATTGATGATAACAAATAGCTGATTATCTGCAATTTATAAGTTTTTAGGGCAAAATTTGTGCAACACAACTGCCCATAGTTTGAGTCTTGACCAATTAAGTAAAAAAGAATTAATAACCATCGTCCAAACCCTGTTGACCAGGAATGATACGCTGGTTAAGAAGGTGGTTGAGCTAACTAAAAGAGTAGAAGATCTGGAAAGGCAGGTATTGGAACTGAAATCGAAGAAGGACAGCAGCAACAGTTCCATGGCTCCTTCTCATGATCAAGGCAGGGTGGCCAAAACAAAGAGCCTTAGAAAAAAAAGCGGGCGTAGCAGAGGAGGGCAACCAGGACACAAAGGACATAACCTGGAAATGAGCGAAACCCCTAATGAGTTAATTTCCCATGTGCCGGATTACTGTCAGGTATGTGGTGAAGAGTTAGATCGGTTCGCCGGTTTGCTTGTAGAACGCAGGCAGGTAGT
>QIMC01000015.1 GCA_003232185.1 Flammeovirgaceae bacterium
CCGCACCATTTTCCCTCTGTTTGGCTACTAATTGGGCTTGGGAGCCGGTACCAATGACCTATCTGGAAATACTTTTAGTGAAGTAGTATCCAGTAGTTGTACAAAACCCTCGTTAATTAACCCATCCTGATCCAGAATCCGTGAGAGGTCAAGGCTAAGATGTTTAGCCAGAAACTCATACATTGGCTTTCGCTTAGAAGGACCATAATCATGAACTTCATCTTCAAAATGTGCATACTGAACATTTTGCTGGGTGCCAAATAGGCTATATATATTCTTGATGTAGGGATATTCCACTTCGGGCACATTTTTGGTCCAATCATCGCCGTCTGATATTAAAAGCAATGGTTTGGGAGCAAAGGTTGCTGCTATCTCTACATTGTTGGTCTCATGCGTACCCTTTTCGTGAATAGGGAGTCCGCTTTCGCAAACACAACCTCCAAAAAAGTGAGCAGAGACCATTACTACTGGAACAGATACCGCTACCCTTTCATCCAGTGCGGCAAGTAAAAAGGTTTGTGTACCTCCACCAGAAGCACCAGTAACCGCAATTCTACCGGTATCCACGTATTCAAGGTCGCTTATGAAGTCCAGAATGCGTATGCCATTATAAGTTTGCCATTTTAAAGTCATTGGGTGCCGGTGCTCATGACCAACGTCTTCTCCATATCCAAACATGTCATAAGAAAATACCACAGCGCCCATTCTTGCCAACGAAGCACTTCTGAATTGCATATCTCTCCGGAACCTACCATAATCATTTGCGCGTTGCCAATGACCATGCGGACAAAGTACTGCAGGAATTTTACCTTGGATGGTATCTGGCATATATAGATTGCCGGTAATAAAATGACCGGGCCTAACCTCTAGTGCCAGGTTTTCAACGGTATATCCGTCCATTACCTGCCTATTCCTTTTAGTAATTGCAATGGGGAATTCCCAGTCTTCTTTAGGTATTTGTTTCAGCTGGGCTCCTTCAACTATATTGTCTCGTATCTTCTGAGCCCTGAGGTTCCATTCTGCTGCATTATTGTAAGTCAATGCATACTCATTCAATTTTTCTATGGCTTCCTCTTCTGTGTAATAGCCACCCACCCGAAGCGCAACAGTTTCCTGTTTCGGTTGGCAGGATCCAGCTAGCAGCAATATGAATAATGCATAAAAATATTTATTTACGCCATTAAATTGGCAACCAGCTATAGCGTTCATATTATTTGGTTTTAGGGCTGTGATAAAATGGAGGGATAATATTTTTAGATTGGTAGTTGGGCAATCTTAGAGGCAATAAAGTCTTTTTCTGGTTTATTTAAAAAGAAGTTATCAACTTTCTGATAATACTCCAAGGCAATTTTATTTTCACCAAGATCTCGGTATAGGTTACCCAGAAATATAGCGGTGAATTGATTGTTTGGGAGCAACGACTCCTTCACCTGGTCAAGAATTGTTTTATCATCCAGAAATTGCCTGGCGGCGATAAGTCTATTTAGACGGTAACTCTTGTTAGGGTAAACGCTTATGGCAAGATCATACCATTTGACAATAGCCGGCCAATTGGTTTTATCATAACTTTCCGCAGCACAATGAAAGCTTGCGATAGTTGCTTCTATATAATATCTGCTTAATTTGGCATTAGCACAAGCCTTGCTTAAATGGATATTACCTTGCATGATGAATTTATAATTCCAGTGCTTTCTGTCCTGACAATCAATGGTCAACAAATTACCGTTTTCATCCAATCGTGCTTCCAGTCGGGACGCCTGAAAATACATCAAAGCCAGCAACCCAGAAAGCTCGGGGACGGCAAGTTCGGGATATGTAGCCAAAAGCTCGCCTAATCGAATGGCATCTATGCACAAGTCCCGGTTGATCAAATGAGCACCTTCAGAAACTTTATAGCCTTCTGTAAATTGCAAGTATATTACCTTTAGTACGCCATCAATACGGTATTTAAGATCTGCCACCGCTGGTATCTCAAGGTCATTAGCTACTTTCTTAAATTTAATCCGCGCCCTCGAAATCCCCTTTTCAACTGCACTTCTAGACTTCAGCAGTACTCTGGCAATTTGTCCTGTTTCGAACCCACAAAGGAATTTTAAACTTAAAAGTAATTGGTCTGCTGTCTTTACTTCCGGGTGACAACATGCAAATATCATTTTTAACTGATTGTCCTTAATATGTTGCGGATCATTCCAAAGTGAATCCTCAGTACTGAGATTGTTATGGTACTGGTCAATACTTAAGTGTTTCTTCTGTCTGAGCTTGTCTATTAAATTGTTTCTTGCTACTCGATGAATCCATCCTTTGGGATTCTGGGGAGGTCTACTTGGCCAAATCCTTAGAGCCTTGTAAAATGCCTCTTGGATTGCATCTTCAATCAACTCCATTTTATCCAGACCAAAAGCATTGGCCAATAGAGCAACCTGTTTGGAAAATTCTTCCTTAAATTCTATATCTAAGTCAAATGCCATTAAGAAGTAAAAGACCCAACTGATTATAGTGTCATGTCAAGCCTGAACCTTTGGGTTAATGCGAATGTATTTTAAAGCATCCCTTCGTTATAAAAAGGCTCACGTAACTATGGCTATGCTCACTTTTTACGTCTCGGCCTGCTCCTCCCAAAGGAGTCCTTTGGACAAAATCCTTATCCGCATAACCCGAAATCCCAAACTTGACATGACACTTGTGTTAAGTTAAAACATTTAGGTTAATTGAGGGTCTAAAACGGAAGACGAACAGTGTACCAATGGTTCTAGCGTCAAGGCTAAACCTTTGACTTGACACTAGACATCCATATTCATGATCTCTCTCACCTCAGTACTACCCCCAGATTCATAAATTGGGCATCCTTTACTAATTTCTAAGGCTTCGTCAAATGTTTCGGCATTTACGATAAGGTAACCCCCAACCATTTCCGCTCCCTCAGTATAGGGCCCGTCATGAATAATTTCTCCGGCCTGTTCCACAACTTTTCCGGATTTGTTCAATGGAAGCCCATCGACTAATTTTCCTTTTTCTGCCAATCCCTGCATCCAGGCACCCCATTTTTGCATGTGTTCCTGAGATTCTTCGGGAGATAGTGCTGCCATGTTGTCATCACCACCTCTAAATAGATAAAGATATTTCGCCATGATTAGATTGTTTAAAATTAAAGTTATTTATCTGATGACGAAATACCACTCCGGTTTAGGACAAAATCGATGATTTTTTTTGAAAAACGCAATGACTCAACTGGAGATTTGATAATGTCACCTATTTATAATAGGTGAACTCCGAGACTTTTTCCTGAATGGTTCCATCAATTGTTTCCCCCAAAGAATTCTGGCTAAGGACTGATTATAGGATAGAGAGCTCATTAATTAGGCTTTATGTTTAATAACTATTTAAATGTATAATAAAAACACCACTCAGAACATTATATATAGGGCAGTCTTGATTCAAAATTTTTGACAGTTCCCCGATCATTGCATTTTGTATTTAATAAATTTGCCGAGCCATGGGCGCTCTGAGAAAATTTAAAAGATCCTTATTTATTATGGGTCTGATTTTATTACTGTTTTGTATAGCCGGAGCAGTATTGATATACATTTACGAAGATCAGTTGGTTTCGAGGTTCATAACCGAAACCAATCAAAAGATAGATACCCCTATTCAGGCAAAAAGCATTAAGGCCTCATGGTGGGAAAAATTTCCAAATATATCAATAGTGCTGAATGAAGTGGTAATAGATGGCAGCCTGCCGGGCCCAACAGATACACTTGCCATAGCTCGCAACATTTATTGTACTTTCAATGCCTGGGATATCTTGCAAGGGAATTGGATAGTGGATCAAATCCACATGGAAGATGGTCGTTTGTTTTTAGTACAAACGGAACTTGGTGACAACAATTTTACCATTGTAAAAAAAGACACCAATAGCCAAAAAAAAGAAGTTGGCTTTAAACTAGAAAAAATCCACTTGCAAAATATTGCCGTTACTTATCTGGATCTTTTAAGAAATCAAGAATATCGATTACAAACACATCAGGTGGAAGCATCCTTATCAGCCCATAATCAGGCCTACGATATTCAATTGGATGGAGCAGTAACTTCAGAGGGTCTGAGAATTGGGCAACATCATTATCTGGTCAACAAACCTCTTATACTAAAAGGAAACATAAGCTATCAACAACCTGAAAAGAAATGGAACATAGCAGAATCGGAGATAACTGTTAGTGAATCGACCTTTCTTTTGAACGGGTTTTATAAAGGTTTCGATAATACTTTGGATTTTACGCTGGTGGGTCAAAACACCAATATACAAACGGTTTTATCTTTGCTTCCAGAAGACTACAGTAGAAAATTCAGGGAATACAAAAGTAAAGGCGATATTTATTTTGAAGGAAAGATTACCGGATCCACAGCTTCCGAAAAGAACCTCGAAATTGATCTAAATTTTGGCAGTAGAAACGCCTCTTTCTTCCATCCAAACTACCAAAAAGGAATTGAAGCAGTATATCTATCAGGAAACTTTCACACCAGTGAAGCAAGCGACCTGTCCAAGGCAGTCTTATCCCTAAATGATGTCCGGGGGGTTATGGAATTACAACCATTCAGTGGTAATCTGAAAATTACGAATTTAGAAAATTATCACATCCAAGGCGATCTAAAAGGGACTTTGGACCTCAACTCATGGCAACGCTTTCTACCCCCCGGAAAAGTAACGGAAGCCACCGGAACCATGCAAATGGACGTCGCATTCAATGGCCCTATTAATTACCTGAAAACCTCAACATCTGTGGACAAATTTAAAACCTCTGGAGAAATATTTATCAATGATCTGAACTTCAGTCTTGAAAAGAACAGTCTACCCTTTCGGGACTTCGGAGGTCACTTTCTCTTTAACGGAAGAGATCTGGCTATTAGCGATTTTACAGGAGTAATTGGTAATAGTGATTTTCTCATCAATGGGTTTTTTAGGAATATTATTGCTTTTATTTTTTCGAAAAACCAGCCGATTGGTATCGAGGCTGATCTTCAGGCTCAAAATATTGATCTCGATGAATTACTTACCGGAAGTACAAAAGCCCGGGATGAGACAGTGGTCGGAAAGCAATCCTATACTTCTTTTGAGATAAACCCAAGACTCGCTCTGACCTTTAATTGCAAAATTGATCAATTGAAGTTTAGAAGATTTAGAGGCGACCAGATTGAGGGAAAACTACAAATATCTAATCAGGTAGCTCATGGTCAACATATTCGGTTTGAAACCCTGGGTGGAAAAATAACCATGAGTGGACGGGTCGATGGTCGGCAAAAAGATCACATTAGGGTTTATACAAAGTCTTCATATAAGGGAATCTACCTGGATAGTTTGTTTTACGTGTTTGAAAATTTTGGCCAAAGCTTTTTGGAAGACAAACATTTGAAAGGTCAGGCATTCGCAGAAATCGATACCTACATGGCATTTGATGACCATCTACGGTTTAAATCTTCGGATCTTGTAGTCGAAGCCGAACTAATTATTGAAAATGGAGAGTTAAACGACTTTGAGCCATTACAAAAACTATCAACCTATATCGATGCCCAGGATCTACGACGTTTAAGGTTCGCCGACTTAAAAAATCATGTAATTATAAAGGACCGTGAAATTAGCTTGCCAAATATGGTAGTAGAATCAAACGTTACTACAATTACTGTAAATGGCACTCATACCTTTGACCAGGATATCAATTACCGATTAAAAGTGCCCATAAAAAGTGCCCATAGGGATAAAGACGAATATTTCGGAGCCCTTGAAGATGACGGGTTAAATACCAATTTATTCCTGAAAATTATCGGTACCACCCAGGACTACCGGGTGATTATCGACAAGGCTGCAATTAAAAATAAGATCAAGCAAGACCTAAAAGAAGAAAAATGGGAGTTTCGCAATGCGGTCAGGAACAAAGGTACTGAAGATGCTCCGCAGGAACTTGAAGAAGGTGAATTTTTTGACTTTGATGAAGCGGACAGCACAGCGCTTGATCAATAACACAAAAGGTGAAGGAAATATCTCCTTCACCTTTTGTACTACTATTACCAACAACTAATCAAATGTCTTTTTATGCTTGGAATTAAGGGAGCCTCCACTTCCCGATAAAAGGAGCCTATCTTTTACTCTGGCTAGTGTCAAGTCAAGGCTAAACCTACGGATAATCCAGGGTATATTTTGTGACATCTCCGCGTTAAAAAATCGTTCTATAGCTATGGTTATGCAAAGATTTTTTGCCTTGACCTGACCCAAAACCTACTTCCGCCTTACCCGTCATTTAACCTTTGACTTGACACTGGAAAAGTTGATTCTTCTCTTTTCTTCCCACGTCGTTTTGGTCCATCCATAGTTACTAGACGATCCATTTGGTAATTTATCGGTCTGGCATTGGGAGAAGCTGCCAATTGCTCTTTTTGCTTTTCTAACGGAGTTTCTGGAGTACTTGCTGTTAGTTCAAAATATTGAGATTGTTGCATTCGGGGCTTCTGAACTGCCTGTCTGGCATTTGGAAGGTAGGATTGCTCCTGGGCCTGAGCCGTAAAAAAAATACAACCGCATAAAAGTATTGATACTGAAAATGTTTTCATAAAAAAGAGGAGTTTAGAAGGGATTTTCATCCTAAAGCTTCCTCAAAGGAAATGGATTCTAAGCTGGTATAAAATTAAATACCAATTGAAAAAGTACCTGAGTCAGTTTCAGGAGATAGCTGTATTCAGGAACTCAACCAAGGGATGCATTCGTTTAAATCTCCTGATAGCAACACTATGAAAGTCAGATACGGTCACTTCAGAATCCTTCAAACGCAATACCGCCAATAGGCTCTTTAATTGAAGATACTTAATTGATGTATGGTCTAAGGGATATCCTTTGGGAGCCCTAATCAAACGTTCACCTTCCAATTCTCCAAACTCCTTCCTCCAGGTACTCTTTTCTACAATCGACTTGAAGCCCTCGCCATTGTAATCGATCTCTTGCCTTACTTTGTTCAACAAGTCGCTTCCCGGTCGGTATAGACCGGCAGCCAATATGGACTTATTGCCAGGTTCCAAATGTAGATAGTATCCCGGAAGCAGGGATTTTCTGCCTCCAGATGCCATGTATGCTCCAAAATGATTTTTATACAACGTCTTATCTTTTGAAAACCTAATGTCTCGATTGATACGAAAAATACACTGTTTTGGCTCCACTCCTACAATGTTGGCATCGAAACCGGATAATTCATCAATGGTGATTTGAACCAAGTTTGCAAACACCTGCTTTTGCTCCAGGTATTCTGACTTATTGGCTTGCATCCACTCCTTTGAATTATTCTCTTTCAGTGCTTTTAGAAACTTTAAAATACTCTTGGTCTCGCTCATTTTTTGGCTATGTTCGGAAGGTTCTTGATGTGTTTAAAATAAAACCCATCTATGTCGGCCGTCTGCTGGAATTGATCCCAAAGCTGTAGCTCAATATTTGGATAAATCTCCTCTTCTCCATTGTACAGGATCAACAGAAAGCCGGTCTTAAAATCGCAGGAAACGAATCTAGCTTGCATTAATCCACTTTTGCGAGTTGTTTTTATCTTTTGATCAAAATGAAAGCGAGCGTTCTTAATTGCTGAAAGCCCTTCGGACAAATCCTTAAAATCATGCCCTAATTGCTGACAGTCAGTATTAGCAGGTTTCACCGGCATATTCTGAGGATCCTGATACTGGAGGTCCTGATCCTGAGAAAAAACCTGGAGGCTGGTTAGCGATAACACAATCAGCAAAAAATAATTATTCATTCGATCTGATGCTTTTGTTTGTTGGTGTGTAGCTACAAGCTACACACAGCTGCAATACATAAATTTCGTGCAGCTTTCCGTAGCTTGTAGCTACGGAGGACTATATTGCAGAACCTAAATTGCTGCCAACTTCATATAAAGTCTACTACTTCTTCCAGCTCCATACTCCTGGATGCCTTTATAAGTACGGTACTATCCTGAATTGGGTTTTGCTTCAAAAATCCTACCAATTCATCCCGATCATTAAAATGTCTGGCAACTGGATTCATCTCTCTGGCCACCTCCATATGCGGGCCACAGAGCAATACAAGAGAAAATCCCTCTCTGGTCAGGGCCACAATTTGTTTATGAGCCTCGGCGGATCCAGCACCTAATTCCATCATATCGCCAAGTATAGCCACCTTTTTCCATGATTTCATAGCAAGAATATTTTCTATGGCTACCGTCATAGAGCTGGGATTGGCATTATAGGCATCCAGTATGATGGTATTTGTCTCTTTTTTTATCACCTGAGATCTATTATTTGTTGGCACATACTCAGCCACAGCCGCTTCCGCCAATGCAGTGGGTACCTTAAAGTATTTTGCTACACATAAGGCTGCTGCTATATTAATAAAATTGTAGGCCCCAATTAACCGGGTCTCTATTTCAAGGCCCTGCGAACCAATAAAATTTAAATAGGGGTCTGAAGTGACATATAGAATATGCAAATAATCCGCCTCATCTGGATAAAACATAGGTTGATCAAATCGTTTGGCCATGTTTCTAAGAACAGTATCCTGGGAATTGATAAAAACCCCACCCCCACTTTCTATCAAATATTGATATAACTCACTCTTTCCCCTAATTACCCCTTCGTAACTTCCGAATCCTTCGATATGCGCCTGGCCGATATTTGTGATCAATCCATGTGTGGGCCGGGCAATCTCGCACAACCCGGCAATTTCTCCAATGTGGTTGGCTCCCATTTCCACCACCGCAATCTCCCTGTCTTGGCTAATGGACAAAATCGTTAATGGCACCCCAATATGGTTGTTTAAGTTGCCCTTGGTACCAATAGAATTGAAAGTAGGATTAAGCACCTGGAGCATCAACTCTTTGGTAGTAGTTTTCCCATTAGAACCAGTGATGGCTATAATAGGAATTTTCAGATGTGTTCGGTGATACTGAGCAAGCAATTGTAATGCTTTTAAACCGTTGTGAACCAGAAATATTTTGGTGCTATCGGCATACTGTTTTTGATCCACCAGTGCAAATCGTGCGCCTTGGTCAATGGCACTTTGAGCAAATTGATTTGCGTTAAAATTCGGTCCATTGAGTGCAACAAATAGGCAATCAGGGGTAATATTCCTAGAATCAGTCGATACGCTCGAACAACTCAAAAATAGATTGTAAAGTTGATCAACAGATTGAATCATTGTCCAAAATATTTTCAGGGTGCGAACTAGTGTCATGTCAAGCATAATTTAGTCACGCCAAGCCTTGTTCTTTTTGTCCCATACCTGCCAGCCGCCAGGCAGGCTGCTTTAAAAAATACTCACGTAGCTATGACTATGCTTATATTTTTTGCATTGTCTGGAACAAAAATACCTGTGGCTTACCCGACACATTACACTTGACACAACATTAGGCTAAATCCTCATCATTATAATAGGATCCATTAAACTTACTTAAATAAAATTGTGTTAGCAGTGCTTAAATCCCTAAAATTGGTAGTGGAACTTCTTTGTTTATTCACTTGGGTACTAGTGTCAGTTAGGGCTCGGAATAGATTTCTAATTCATAATCCGGGTTAAAGCTGAATATTGAAATCATCAGCATCAAGATGTACAGGAAATTTATCCCGGTATTGGTCTAGCTCCAATCGTTTTAAAGTTACTGTTTGCACCGCAGCACTCCCTTCTTTGTAGTATATAACTTGCCCTTTTGGATCCAACACTGCGCTGTGCCCATTGTATGATACTCCATTCGGATCCTCGCCAATGCGGTTTACTCCAATCGTATAACAGGAATTTTCTATGGCTCTGGCTTTCAGTAACACATCCCAGGCGGAAATCCGGGGCGCGGGCCAATTAGCCACAAAAATCAACAGATCATACTCCAGGGTATTGTCTTTGGTGGTATTTCGACTCCAAACAGGAAATCTAAGATCGTAACAAATTTGGGGACATATCTTCCATCCTTTGTATGAAACAATCAATCTTTCAGATCCTTCCTGATAGGTAAGTTGTTCACTTGCTAACCGAAACAAATGTCGTTTGTCATAGGTAAGATGCTTGCCATCAGGGGTCATCCAAAGCAATCGATTATAATATTTCCCATCTTCCTTTACAATATAACTGCCGGTAATTGCCGCTCTGGTTTGTTCAGCCTGTTGTTGTAACCATTTAAAAGTACGGGCTCCCATTGGTTCTGCCATTTCGGATGCATCCATGGTAAAGCCGGTGGTAAACATTTCTGGTAAAACAATTAGGTCTGTAGCTTGATCCAATGACCATATTTGCTCTTCAAACATAGCCATATTTGCCTCTGATTGATGCCAATACAGGTCACTTTGAAGCAAGGTTACCTTTAGATCTTGCATAGTTTCTCCGCGGCTTGAGTGAGTGTTTCAGAACTTTTTGCAAAACAAAATCGAAGTATTTTCTGGTCGGTTCCTTTATTATAAAATACCGAGGTTGGGATAGAGGCTACACCATGCTCCTTGGTCATCCAGATGGCCATTTCTGTATCAGCCAATTCACTGATTGCGTGGTATTTCATCAGCTGAAAATACGTCCCGTTACAAGGCAATGGTTCAAACCTTGAATGCTTCATTAGTCTCAAAAAGAGGTCTCGTTTCTTTTGAAAAAATGTACTCAATGACTGGTAATGAACCGGCTCCTTTAAATAATCTGCCAGCGCCATTTGTACTGGGGTATTCACACTATAAGTTAAGAACTGATGAATCTTTTGTAACTCCCTGGTCAAATTTTCAGGGGCCACACAATATCCAACTTTCCAGCCGGTGGCATGAAACGTTTTACCGAACGAAAAGATGGCCACACCTCGGGCACGTAATTCGGGGAACTTCAAAATGCTTTGATGGCCCTGTGGGTGATATACCATATGCTCATAGACCTCATCACTAATCAACAAAAGGTCATGCCTAACCACTAAGTCAGACAATCGTTGGAGGTCTTCAGCAGTCAATATACTGCCTGCAGGATTGTTGGGGTTATTGATTATTATCAGTTTGGTTCGACTAGAAACAGCAGCTTCTAATTGCTCCCAATCAATGGTAAAGTTTGGCAGCTTTAATTCCAGGTGGACTGAGGTACCTCCAGAAAGTTGAACTGCCGGAGCATAGGAATCATAAGCAGGATCAAAAATAATCACTTCATCTCCTTTTTGTACCAATGCAGTAATAGTGGCAAATAAGCCCTCGGTTGCTCCCGCGACCACCGTTATCTCCGTTTTAGCATCAAAATTATAACCCAGGCAATCATTTAACTTATTTGCAATTTGCCTGAGAAGCACCGGTTCGCCAGCCATAGGTGCATATTGATTATGCCCGTTTGACATATAGTGCTCTACCAGATCAATCAATTGTGAACTAATGGGAAAATCTGGATAACCCTGTGATAAATTGATGGCATTATGCTCTGCAGCCATGGTAGACATCACCGCGAATATTGTGGTACCCACATTCGGCAACTTACTTTCTAATTTAACTGGAGCTGGTGTCATTAGTATTTATCAATTAATTACGATTTTTTATGGGAAACCGCATTTTGTACTCCACTTCAACTTTTCCCTTAGTGATAGCAGCTAGTTTCCCTTTAAGAATTCGTTTCTTAAAGTTAGTTAGATGATCAGTAAACAATATGCCCTTTACATGGTCGTATTCATGTTGCACGATCCGTGCTCGTAAATCGTCAAATTCTTCTTCGTGTTCATTCCAATTTTCATCAAAATAGCGAATTTTGATAACCTGCTGTCTCAGAACTTCTTCACGTATTCCGGGAATACTGAGGCAGCCTTCCTCAAAAGACCAGGGTTCACCAAATGAATCCAAAATCTGCGGGTTTACAAATGTCCTTTTGAAATCACTCATGTTTTCATCCATTGGCGCTCCGTCAACGATGAACATGTTTAGGGCTAGACCAATTTGTGGACATGCCAGTCCTACCCCATGTGCAACATACATAGTTTCGAACATATTCTTGCTTAGGCTAACTAAATCGAGCTCATCCTTTTTGATATCACGGGCTTTCTTTCGAAGAACCGAATCTCCATATGCTACAATTGGGTAAATCATTGATCTAATTTTCTGTACTCCATGTATGACTGCAGAATAAGGGTAGCACTAATCTGATCCAGGTTTGACTTTTTTCTTCTGGACTTCTTTCGAGCTCCACTCTGGATCATTGATCTTTGTGCAAGCCTGGAGGTATATCTTTCATCGTGCCTAATGAAGCGAATAGCTGGAAATTCCATTTTTAGCTTATCTAAAAGATTGTCCACAGCGGCAGTAAGATCAGTTGAAGTCCCGTCTTCCTTCAAAGGGTATCCTAAAACAACCTGTCCCACGGATTCAGAGGCAGTGTATTCTGTGATGAATTCAAATAGGTCATTTGGAGCGATAGTATTAACTGGTGAGGCAATTATTTGAAGAGGGTCAGTAACGGCAATTCCAACCCGACGGGTTCCGTAATCAATTGCCATAATTCTACTCATTTCTAGTTGGAGCTCACCTTCTGCTGCAGGTTCAACTTAATCTCTCGCTCTAACACCAGGGCCTTTGGGAAAAAGATTTCATCTTCAATACGGGCATGAGTAATCAGATTTTTATCAAAGGACTCCAGTTCGGAGTATACAACTTTTATGTGAAGCGGGGCCACTTTATTCAATGAATAGTTATTGGTAATATTCCGAATACCCTTCATCTCATCATCATGGAATTCATGATTAATGGCATGCTGCTGAATCGAGTACTTTTCCATCTCGTAATATACCTGAGAGGGGTTATAATTGGAAGATACTGCGCTTTTCAGTAGCATCACATAACTGAATAAATTCTGTTCTTCTTCATGGATGTGGTGAATAAAATCTTCAACAAACAACGGAAAGACAAATTTTAAATCCTTGACTATACTTTCAAACTTCCCAGAGACATTGGGCAGATTAGATACCAGTGAGGCGATATAAGGCAATTTCCGTTTAATAAACAGGTAGTGGGCGTGTTTTAAGTATTCGATGACAAGTTCTACCGGGTATCCCACTAATTCCACTTCTTCGGAATCATCTATTTCAATTGCGGACTCCAAATCATTGATCAACGCATTCATTGAGATACTTTTCTCCTGACAAACCTGATGCAGGGTTTGTTCTGAGTAGTTATAAAACTGAATACCAAAGTGATGCAAAACTGATGCATACACGTAATTTTCGTCTACTAACTCAGCTATAGTTTTTTGATTCAGGTTCAATGCTTTCAGTGCTTTAACACAAAGATAAAAAAAAGGAAAAGAATTCCTCTTTTCTAATAAAATGAAATTATCCCAGTCTCGAATCAGTAAGGATGGAACGTATTTCCCTAATTATCCGTAATACTAACTAATAGTAGGGCCCGTTGAAGAGCATTGAGGCGGTATAAACCAATAAATGTAATATTAATTCAAAAATTGAATTTTAAGAACCACTCAAATAGCCTACTTTTAAAGAAATATTGAGGGATCCATATCGTGATTAAGACTAAAAATAAGAAATTTTATATCATACTGCCCATACTGCTATCCATCGCCTTAGGGGTGGGAATCTTGACCGGAGCTACCATGGCTGGCACTAAGCCGGGAAATTTTATCAGCAGCCTGGTAAAATTTAAAGAAATACTAACCTACGTGGAGCGGGATTATGTTGACGAAGTCGATGCAGAAAAGCTCGTTGGGGAAGCCATCAACGAAATGCTTGAAAAATTGGATCCTCACTCGGTATACATACCTGCTAAAGATCGTGAGCTCACCAACTCACAGTTGGAGGGACAGTTCGATGGAATAGGAATTGAGTTCAACATTATAAAGGATACCATTTATGTAATCTCACCATTGGAAGGAGGTCCTTCTGAGGCGGTAGGTTTGCTCTCGGGTGACAAAATATTGCAAGTAGATGGAGAAGATGTTGCTGGTGTTGGCATTACCAATCGAGATGTTTTTGATCTATTGAGGGGCCCTAAGGGAACTGAAGTGGAAGTCGGTATTAAGCGGAGATCAGAATCCGAAATACTGCGTTTTATTATAGTTCGTGACAAAATCCCACAGCATTCTGTTCCGGCCAGCTATATGATCAGGGATGAAATTGGATACATAAAAGTATCCAGGTTTGCCGCCACCACCTATGATGAATTCTATGCCGCACTAACTGACCTACAGGATCAAGGGATGCAGAAATTAATTCTGGATCTGCAAAATAACCCTGGAGGTTATATGGATCGTGCCATAAAGATGGCTGATGAGTTTCTATCTGGGAACAAAATGATCGTTTATACCGATGGCAAACAAGATCGATATGACTCAGAGGCCAGAGCTAGAAAAAACGGTGTTTTCGAGGAAGGTGCATTAATTATATTGATAAATGAAGGAAGTGCTTCAGCTTCTGAGATTGTTTCAGGAGCCATACAAGACAATGACAGAGGCCTGATTGTTGGACGGAGGTCGTTCGGAAAGGGTCTGGTACAAAACCAAATTCCTTTAAGCGATGGTTCCGAACTAAGATTAACAATTTCCAGGTACTATATCCCCAGTGGAAGATCGATCCAAAGACCTTATGGAGAAAAATCTCAGGATTATTATAAAGACTATCTTACCCGGCATACCAATGGTGAACTCTTTCATCAAGACAGTATCAAGTTCAATGATTCACTAACTTATACCACTTCTAAAGGCAGAATAGTTTATGGTGGAGGTGGTATAATACCTGATCACTTTGTGCCAATAGATACCTCCATGAACTCTAACTATCTACGTAAGATTCTATACAACACAGTTTACAGAGAATACCCACTGTCTTATTATCAAAAAAATAAGAACAAACTGAAGAAAATGGATTACCAGGACTACTACAATAATTTTTTGGTAACCGATGAGATGCTCCAGGAATTTGCAAAAATGGCAGAAGGGAACGGAATTGATATTGATCAGAGTGGTCTTGAAAGTAGCAAAGAACTAATCCAAGTTTATATGAAGGCCGAGATCGCTAAACTTGTTTGGGACAGTAAAGGTTTTTATCCAATATTCAACCAACAAAACGAGATTCTCCAGACTGCATTGGATCTATTTGATGAGGCAGAGGCTTTGGCAGCATTCATCCCAAATAGCGATAATTAAGGTCGGCAATATTTCTTAAGATAATTCAGGGCTCTCTTTTCACCAAGTTCATAGGACTTGCTAAAATCGGCACATGCTTCATATGTTTTACGCAATGCGATAAAAGAGGCCCCCCTCATAATGTAAGCATTGGTTAATTTGAACTTATATGCCCGATCGAACTTATGTGTGCGCAGTTCCTCGCTGATGATACTGATGGCCATACCATAGCCCTCAATGGCTCCGTAGAAATCTTTACTGTTATACTTTGCTAATCCTAGATTTCTAAAAACGTACTCCTGATCATCTCTTATCTCTATGGCTTTTGAAAAGTCCTCAACTGCTCCCCTAAAATCTTCAACCTTTAACCTAATGAGGCCTCGCTCATTATAATTGTCCGAATTGCCCGGATCAATAGCAATAGCTTTTTCGAAATCCGAAGCAGCTGCTAATGTTGCTCCATTTTGAGACTTACTAAATCCCCTTTGTCGATAGTACTCCTGGTTCATACCATCAATTTCAATGGCTCTATCGAGGTCTGCAATAGCTGAGGTGTGATTAATTTTGTCCTCATCAAGATCGAAAGTATGGGCTTTGATGTATGCTCTGCGTGCGTAGAGTTTAGCATCATTTGGAGCAAGGTCAATAGCAACATTAATATCTAACAATGAACTGTCTCGTTGAAAACCCAGCTCATGTTTAAGGTAGCTCCTGAAATAATAAGCAGAGACATTGCCCGGGTCAAACCTGATTACTGTGCTATAATCTTTTAATGCCCCTTCATAGTCTTCCAAAAAACTCTTCGCGGAAGCCCTCTGGAAGTAGGCATCCACCAGGCTATCCTCAAGTTCAAGGGCTTTGTTGTAAGCAATTACTGCACTGCGATAATCTCCTTCCTGATATTTGGCCTTCCCTTGTTCTAAATAGGCCAATGCCCGTGGATAATTACTATTGGTGGTAATCTGGTCCGCGGTCAGTTGAGCCCATGCCATCAGTGGCGATAAAAGAAAGACCAAAGCTACCAGTTTATACATTCATCCAATTTGTAGATCGACGAAGTTACTTATAATATGTTGTTTTTATGCCCTAACCAAAGATGGAAATACCCCGATGATGAGACCCTAAAGAATTTTTACAGCTACCCGATCATTAAGCATTTTGGATTTTTCTGTGTGATTGGGAGCCGCAGGAATGCTGTCTGCATAGCCTTTTATTTTCAATATATATTCCGGGACCCCTCGCTCCTGTAAATACCTGGAGATGGCTTGCGCCTTTATTTCAGTCGGATCAAGGGCAGGTTGTGTAAGTATCTCCTGAGGTAGGAGAAGACTATCAATAACCTGAAGGCAGGATTCTGCAATAATCGTTTCTTGAAGTAACGCGGTATCCGATTGAATTACACTGTCAGCTTCCCAACTATCTCTATAAACAGCAATTTCCAACTTACTACTTGGATTGTTCTTCAAGAGTTTTATTAATCGACTCATTTCAAATTTCGAAATGCTACTTAATGTGCTGTCATTTTCGAATTGCAGGCATTGAAGTGGAAATGAAATCCCAGATTCGAGATTATTTAACTCAATATCTATTTTCTTACGTCGACTGACGGTTAACTCACGCAAATCAAAAATTTCTGAATAGAAAGTGTAGTTAGGTGCTCTTGGGACTATTGAAAAATCGTAAATGGCACTTGCCGGAATATAAAACTCAAACTCAGAATCACTGTTAGTGGTCCGGTGATATTGCGCCAGGCTCTTATCTTCGGCATTGTATATTTGGATAAAAGCCTCTAAAGGTGAACCATCTGTATCAACCACACTCCCCCTCAAATACACTACTTTTAATGGCTGAAAATCTTTCGGAATCCTGGCTTTAATAATATCATAGGTCCCTTGAAATTTAGTGGAATAATAGAGGACATCTCCCTGAGCCGGCACGCTAACAAAACGTTCTTCAGCAGAAGTATTTACGAAGTCCAAAGCTACCGGTTGGCTCCAACCATCAACGGTGCGTCTGGTCTGGTACAGGTTCCAGACATCTCCCTGACCTTTTGAATAAATCAAGGTCTGATTGTCCGCAAGAATTTTCGGGGAAAGAATATTCCCATCGTTAATATGATCTGGCAATGCTTCGGGCTCACCCCAGTAGTCATTATTTTTCCGTTTTACCATCATAAGCTGACATCCGGTTCCCTCTTTTTGGTTCATCGTTTGACACCTTACAAAGTACAATACCTTACCATCAGGCGATAAACTAGGACAACCATCATTTTGAACTGAATTAACAGGCTTCCCAATATTTGCAGGAACAGACCACTCATTATTACTGAGCCTTTTGCAATACCAGATATCATATTGACCTATTCCATAGGATTTGCGACTGGTAAAGTATATATAGTTTCCGTCATAACTCAAGCTGTATCCTCCAAGGTGATTAATCTTAAGTGATCGATTGATTGAAGTAACCGGTTGTGGTTGAGTCCATTTTCCAGGTCGCTGCTGGTTGGAATAGAAGACCATCATTTCACTCTTAAGGTTAGCTGTAGTAGTAAAAATCATGTGCCTACCATCACCACTCAAACTAGGGGCAATTTGGGTGGTGCTTGAAACATTAATCACTCGGGATAAAGGGATCTTAGCTGACTGGGCAATTGACCCAATAACTGAGAAACTCATAAGAATGGCTATAAAAACTATTGTTCTGCTCATTATCAGCATTTTATAAACATAATGCCTGTAACTAACTTATGTACAGCAAAGATTGTGCAAAATAATTATTGTTTTGAAAAGTTACCAGCCATTAAAAACCACATTCTTACACGGGTCATTTATTTAAAAATTTATATTAGACTGGGTCTAAATAACAGATCTTAGATGAAAATATTGCATACCGCCGATTGGCATTTAGGGAAACAATTACAGCAGTTTAGCAGGATCGAAGAACAACTTTCGCAATATACTGATGAGAACAAGAACCTGCTAAGACAATTGGACAAGGAGGTAGAGGGATTGAAGGAGGTGATAGATAAAAAAATGTTAAAGGAACAAAAGCTGATTGCAGAAGTCAGCAAGATGCAGTTACTACAACACATTTTCAACGAATTGGTTGAGGTGTCTGAATCGCTGGATGCTCTGATATCCGAGTCTGCCTTCTATCAGGAAAAACAACATCAGTTGGATAGGTTCCTGAAAGTTCAGGAATTGTTTAGAGATAAAATACTGCAACAAAGACAGCTGCTCTTTGAGGCAAAATCCAAACAAGAAGAACTTAGTATTTTGGTGAAGGAGAACCATCGGTTGGAGCAGCGAGTAGCCAGGCCCCAACAACAATGGTCCCAGGCACAGGCCAGATACGCTGATAAAAACCATATGTTGTTACAGTCACTTGAGATACAAGTTACTGCCATCGAAACCAGCTCCAGCAAATTGGATACAGAATTAATTGGGATTTGTAAAAGAGAGTCTTTTAAAGGCTTGAAAGAAGTGCAAAAAATACTGGCATTGGGTTTGAATGTAGCACAGGAACGGAGGGAGTTGGAGAAATACCGTACCGATCTTAATGCTTTAAAAGTGCGGAAAAAGGCCCTTCGAAAAAAAATAGGCAGGAGACAATATCAGGAAACCCGGCATTATGAATTGGTACAGGAACAGGGTACCCTAACCACCGAATTACATCAGTTGCGTCATCAATTGTCCGGTATGCAGCAGATGCAGCAGCAATGACAAAAGAAAACTTCCCTGGCCGAAGAGCTGCAGTTGGAGATCGATACCTACCTTTCAATTGCTCAACAAGAAGAAAGAGGAAGCACCATTCACAGAAGCTGGGATACGACAGGATAGTATTTCCAAATTTAAACTAACTTTGAAATATGGAAATAACTCATGAAAATAAGCTAAGGAAGATAGTTGTGGTAGGAGACAGAGTGCTGATAAAGCCCAAGACCATGTCAGAGCGAACAGAAAGTGGACTTTATCTTCCACCCGGAGTCCAGGAAAAAGAGAGAGCTCAAAGCGGCTATATCATGAAAACGGGCCCCGGATATCCCATACCTATGCCGGTTGAGGAAAATGAGCCTTGGAAAGATCAGGAAGATCAGATTAAATATGTGCCCTTGCAGGCAAAAGTTGGGGACCTGGCGATCTTTTTACAGAAAGGTGCATTTGAAATAATATACGAAAGAGAAAAGTACTTCATCGTACCACAAAGTTCTATTTTAATGCTTGAGAGAGAAGAGGACTTGAGTTAGTCTTATCTTAATTCTGCATATTCCCGTGCAAAATAGCTTAGTATTAAATCTGCTCCAGCACGTTTTATGGAAGTGAGCGCCTCTACCATTGCCTGAGGGCCATCCAGCCACCCCTTCTGATGCGCTGCTTTAATCATTGCATATTCCCCACTGACATTGTAGGCAGCTACCGGAACCTCGAATTTCGATGAAATTTGACTGATGATATCAAGGTAAGCCAACGCCGGTTTCACCATTAGAAAATCTGCCCCTTCTTCAATATCTAACGCTGCTTCTATTAATGCCTCGCGCTTATTTCGAGGATCCATTTGATAGGTTTTCTTGTCTCCTATTTTGGGGGCTGAATTCAGGGCATTTCTAAATGGTCCGTAGAAAACACTAGCATACTTAGCCGTATAGGACATTATTGAAACATTATGAAACCCTTGCTCATCGAGCAATCTCCGAATTGCCCCTACCCTGCCATCCATCATATCGGAGGGGCCAATAATATCTGCTCCGGCCTGGGCCTGTACCAGTGCCATTTTTGAAAGGATTTCTAGAGTCTCGTCATTGCGAATCTCCCCATCTACCACCAAACCATCATGCCCATCGGAACTATACGGGTCCATGGCCACATCTGTTAATAGTATTGCTTCAGGGACTGTTGATTTTAATACTTGAATAGCACGTGGACACAAACCTTCAGGATTTAATGCCTCAGATGCTGTCTTATCTTTTAGATGATCATCTATACAAGGAAATAATGCAAAAGTTCCAAGACCAAGCTTTAGGCACTGTTCAACTTCCTCTACTAGTTTGTCGATAGAGTGACGATAGATTCCCGGCATAGACTCTATTTCTTCCCTTATACCCACTCCTTCTTTAAAAAAAAGAGGGAAAATCAGATCATTGACATCCAGATTGGTTTCTGCAACCATATCGCGGATATGGGAATGTTTACGGTTTCTACGAGGTCTTCTTAACATTATGTTCCATATGTAAAATATCCTTAATACTGGTTGTAGAATATTCTACGACCAGTATTGTAATTTAATTGGTGCTGCTAATTGGGATTTGCTATTTCATTAATAGTTTGTTCTATTATACTACAACAATCAAGAAGCTGCTCTTCTGTCAAAACCAACGGTGGTGCAAATCTTATAATATTGCCATGAGTAGGTTTCGCCAATAGTCCATTATCTTTTAATGCCAGACATATTTCCCAAGCAGTATCACTTTCCGGTTTGTCATTTATGATCAGTGCGTTAAGCAGCCCTTTTCCCCTTACTTGAGTCACGAGTTCAGATTTATCAACCAACATATTCATGCGGTCTCTAAATAGTGTCCCCATTGATGCAGCATTTGCTGCCAAATTTTCGTCTTTCACTACATCTAGAGCCGCCATAGCAACTTTCGCGGCTACAGGGTTGCCCCCAAAAGTACTTCCATGTTGTCCAGGTTGCATTACCTTCATCACCTCATCATCAGCCAATACTGCGGAAACAGGATAAGTACCGCCTGATAATGCTTTCCCTAGAATCAATATATCAGGCCTCACTTCTTCGTAGTCACAAGCCAGCATTTTTCCAGTTCGTGCTATGCCTGTTTGTACTTCATCAGCTACAAATAATACCTGAGATTTGCTACAAAGAGATGCTGCCTCTCGTAAATATCCTTGGTCCGGAACATTCACCCCTGCCTCACCCTGGATAGGTTCCACCAGAAACCCCGCCACATGGGGATTTTTCAAAGCTGAACTCAAAGCCTCCAAATCATTATAGGGAATTTTAATGAATCCGGGGGTATATGGTCCGAAATTCTGACAGGCATCGGGATCGCTTGAAAAAGAGATTACGGTAGTAGTACGACCGTGAAAATTCTGTTCACAAACAATAATCTCAGCTTTATTGTGTGGAATGCCTTTTTCCTCATAGGCCCATTTTCTGCATATCTTTATAGCAGTTTCTACCGCTTCTACCCCGGTATTCATAGGAAGTACTTTCTGGTAGTTAAAATACTCCGTGATGTATTTCTCGTAAGTGCCCAGCACATCGTTGTAAAACGCACGTGAGGTAAGTGTTAATTTCTCCGCTTGTTTTTTGATTGCGGCAACGATACTGGGGTGACAATGACCCTGATTTACCGCGCTATATGCCGATAGAAAATCATAGTATCGCTTCCCTTCTACATCCCATAAAAATACACCTGCTCCTTTCTGCAAGACCACCGGGAGGGGATGATAATTATGAGCCCCATAGCGGTCTTCCAGTTCCATGGCCTGTTGACTGGATGTTATGGTATGAATCATGATATTAATCCTATTAATTTTGAGTTTGCATAAAGTTACTCATTTAGGTTGTTCGTAAAAAGTACTTTTCTGGTAGTCCTACTGGTCTGAGACCTGAGAATAGAGGATACCCAATAATAACATTCCCAAAAAATGGGGAATAAAACTAATTACAGGTTTTTGGTTTGGGTTTTTTTTTCGATATTTGCAGTCCATTTTAAATAAGGAATAATGTCACGAGTATGTCAGATAACTGGTAAACGTCCCAGAACAGGGAATAACGTATCTCATGCCAATAACAAGACCAAGAGGAAATTTTATCCAAACCTGCATAAAAAACGGTTTTACATTCCAGAAGAAGACAGATGGGTCACTTTAAAAGTATCTTCTCAGGCTCTTCGAACAATTAACAAAAACGGTATCACTTCGGTATTAAAGAAGGCCATAGCCAACGGCAATACTCTGATTAAAAATTTATAGAAATGGCAAAAGGAAATAGAGTTCAAGTGATCTTGGAATGCACAGAACATAAGAATACCGGCAAGCCTGGTACTTCTCGCTATATCACTACTAAAAATAGGAAAAACAGTCCTGATCGGTTGGAATTGAAAAAGTTCAATCCGATCCTGAAGAAAATGACAGTACATAAAGAAATTAAATAATCATGGCAAAGAAAGTTGTAGCTGGTCTCAGGAAGCAAGGAGGTAAGAAAAGTTTTGCAAAAGTCATTAAAGCGGTAAAATCTCCCAAGACCGGAGCTTACTCTTTTAAAGAGGAAATGGTGCCGGTAGAAATGGTCCAGGAGATCCTCAGGAAATAAATCCAACCATCATTTAAAAGTCCCGATGGGACTTTTTTTTATCCATTGAAATGGGAATTTTTGATTTCATATCCAAGAAAAAAAAAGAATCACTGGATAAAGGCCTGGAGAAAAGCAGTAATAATATTTTTACCAAGCTGGGAAAAGCTATTGCCGGTAAATCCAAAGTTGATGACTTGGTATTGGATGAATTGGAAGAAATTCTAATTACTTCGGATGTTGGGGTAAATACCACCATCAAGATCATCGAACGTATCGAGGCACGAGTAGCGAAAGACAAATATTTAAACGCTTCTGAACTTAACAACATACTCAGGGAGGAAATAAGCAGCTTACTCGAAGAAAATACCACACAGGATGTCTCTGGCTTCGAAATCCCTTCCGACAAAAGTCCCTATGTGATTCTGGTGGTAGGTGTAAACGGTGTTGGTAAAACCACCACAATTGGCAAACTGGCTGCCCAATTTAACCAGGTAGGCAAAAAAGTAATCCTTGGTGCCGCTGACACTTTTCGTGCAGCCGCAGTAGATCAACTAAAGCTATGGGGGGAACGAGTTGGCGTCCCTGTGGTTGCTCATGGGATGCATACAGATCCATCTGCTGTAGCTTTTGACGCCATGAAGCGAGCCGTTGAAGAAAAAGCAGATGTGGTATTAGTTGATACCGCAGGGAGGCTTCATACTAAAGTAAACCTGATGAATGAGCTATCCAAAATTAAGCGGGTTATGCAAAAATTCATTCCGGAGGCTCCTCATGAAATATTGTTGGTTTTGGATGGTAGTACGGGACAAAATGCCTTTATTCAGGCACAGGAGTTCACCAAAGCCACAGACGTTACTGCACTGGCCATTACTAAACTCGATGGTACCGCAAAGGGGGGAGTGGTAATAGGGATCAGTGACCAATTCAAAATCCCGGTAAAATATATTGGCGTTGGTGAGCAAATTGGAGACCTGCAGCCCTTTGTTAACAGGGAATTTGTGGATTCGTTGTTCAAGCAGGACTTGTAGCTGAGGAAGGCCCCGGCACTACTGGTCGTAGGATTAGCCTGCGGTCCTACGACCCAAAATCTATCTTGACGCCAGGAGTCGGTCGTAGTGAATACCTGGTCGTAGGATTAGCCTGCGGTCCTACGACCCAAACAAAAAAGACGGTCGTAGTGAATACTACAACCAGTATTTTCGGTTAGTAGCCCCGGACGAAGCATAAGTTCCGGGGTCTTTTCGTGCTGTCAATCTTCAACCAACTCCTTCACCTTGGCTTTCTTTTTAAACCCAAACCGCCACATCAAGTAGTAACTAAAACCAAATTGATCAGTATCATCTAGTCTATTCTCTCCAAACCCGGGAATAATGAACGGCTCCAGGTCATCAAATTTTACTTTTTTTAGAAATTTATATCTTAAGGTAAACCCCATGAATAACCCCTTCCATAATTTAACCCGGGTACCTGTAGTGAACTCAACCCAGTTTGCGCTGCTGTTTTTATTATTAGCGACTATTTGAGTAGTGCCAAAAGCATCCTCCGTTTTATAGGACAAAAAATCGTCAAAACTGCTGGAGGCGTACCTAAATCCAACAGAAATAACATTGAGCGAAGTGGGGCTATATAAAAAATTAATTTCCGGGCCTATCCTAAAATAAGACCCATTGTTGGTATAGGCAAACCCTGAACTAACCTCCTCTAGATTGGAAGTGCCATATTCAAACACCAATAAATAGTGGCGAAAGTCCACATCCAATTGAAACTCGCTTGAGGTTTTCCCATCTTCCCATAGCCTTCGTCCTACACTATAGAGATCCACTCCTAATCTGACTCCAGTAGGAATAAACTCTTCCAACTCCTTTTTTACTTTTGGAGGCTTGGGTTTACGTACTTCAGAGGTGTCAGTATCTATCTGGCAGAAACCTGCTACTACGCTAAAAAATAGTAAAATGCTAACGATATACCTCAACATTGGTGTTTACTGGTTCTAAAAGTGCTGGGTTTAAAATCACCAGGGAATCAAATGAAGATGTTCCGGCTTCCAGGTTGTCAATAATTTGTTCGGGCCCACAATCAACAGAAATTAGCCTTTGTATCCTTTGGTAACGTAACTCTAATGTATCACTGCCACCATCGCTGTCGAATATAAAGGTGGTTGCATTGGTACCGGTATTGACCGGCAAGACTACTCTGAATAGGGTATCTGCTTCTACAAATATACTGTCGGTGTCTAATGCTGAAATCCTGGAGAATATCAGGGTATCATTTTCAAAAAAAGCACTATCGGTACCTGGATAAATTTCTTTTTTAAAGCTGATCTTAACCTGAGTATCATTGTCGGTAAAACAAATCTCATCCGCAGC